>CANROV010000038.1 GCA_947632315.1 Candidatus Gastranaerophilales bacterium | reverse complement strand
TGGTCCTGTTGGTCCAGTTGGTCCTGTCGGTTCTGTTGGTTCTGTCGGATCTGTTGGTTCTGTCGGTCCTGTCGGTCCTGTCGGTCCCGTTGGTCCCGTTGGTCCCGTTGGTCCTGTTGGTCCAGTTGGTCCTGTCGGTTCTGTTGGTTCTGTCGGATCTGTTGGTTCTGTCGGATTATCCGGTTTTACACGATCACTTGAAACTGGTATATTTAAAGCAGAACAAGAATTAATTCTATAATTAAACTGAGGTAAATGAAGCTTAACACCTTGTTCAAATTTAGAATTACCATCCTCATCAACAAAACTATAATTTAGTAATCTGTCCATATTGATAGTTGAATGAGTTAAAATTTCATCTAAAGTTTTACCTTTAGTATCATAACCGGGTTCAACATCAAAAACGCCGTACGAATGAACACCCTTTTGGTCTTCATATTCTGCGGCAAAAATATTCAAGTTAGCATAAGCTACTTGTTGTAATATTTGAGGAATAAAAGCTTCTTCATAATTTATATCTTTATTAATAACAAGCTTACCATCTGCTACTTCTGCAAAACGACCTTTACCATCAGGAGAAGAATAAAATTGTAATATATCTTTTACTGTATAAACATCGCCTGATTTCATTAATGAAGTTTTGGAGTCTTTACTTGAAATTAAAATTATTCTGTCATTTTGACCTTTATCTAAAGCAGCAGGAGAAATTTGATAAATTATTTCACCTTTTTTAGCCGTTTTAACATCTGCATTACTTGCAACATTTCTTAAAGTGGTAACGTTTGGAAGGAAAAGACCAAGCATTGTATCATCAGTATTTTCATCCAACGTTCTATTCAAATCATTAATATTTGCCGTTGAAACTATGTCATTAAAATTCATTTTATCAAGTACATATTCAAATTCAGAAGCATTCTCAGGAGCATTTACAACAGCATATAATATATCTCTGTATGCTTCATTTGAAATATCTTTACCATAATTAGCATAAATTAATTCTTTTAAAGATGAATATTCACCGTCTAATAATGCACCATCTTTTACAACGCTTGCGATTGAGCTTTGAGGTGAATATAAAGAAGATGATAACTTATTGCTGTAGCTTGCAGGCTCGCTTCCTTGTACTTGATATACAACTTTTGTTGGCATGGTTAATAATCGAGTATCTAAAGTTTCATCTTTACTTGATTTACCAGTATATAAATTAAGACCTGCTATTTTTTCATAACTTACGGCATTTTCACCTAATTCAGATTTAATATATTCTGACAAAGAAGGATTTGCTTGAATGATTTCATCAATAATTTTATTTTTTATAGCTGTTTGTTCTTCTTTGTCTTTATATTTGGATAAAGAATCGGAATACACTTTTGAAACTATTTCTTCAAGTGTGTTTCCTTCTGTATTTTTATCTGATTTATCAGGAGTAATTGTTAAAATTATAGTACCCTGCTTATTTTTTGGAAGGTTATTGTTAGGAGTTAAAATTACCTGACCTTTATTTGTTGTCAAATAAAATTCAGTAACAGGAACATTTACCATATTTATATTGACAGGAATTATTTTATCGGAGTCAGCTGCCACCTGCCCTGCCTGATTTAATATAGAACCCGGTTTATCAGTTTTATCGGTTGATGGAACCATGTCCGTATAATAATTATTTGGTAATGATGAATCCGTATTTTGATTTTGGTTTTGATTTACGTTATTTGCACTTTCACAGCCTTTTAAACCGGCTGGAACAACCACCATGGCAGCAGCTAATGCTGCGCCTCTTTTTAATTTATTATTTGTATTATTTTTATCTTTAGCTACACGTTTCCCTGCAGTGAATGATATTTTTGATATATTCATGTCCTAAAACTCCTTTTGTTTTATCATACATCATTAATATTCCTAAATATAAAATTTTGATAATATATAACAAAATAAACACTTTTTTTTACATTTTTTAACAATAATTTTTGTATTGATTATTGTATTTTACAAAATTAACTTTTAAAATTAAAAAAGACAGAAAAATGGGTAAATCAAAAAAAAGAATTTTTAATAAAATTACGGAAGAAAAAGGCTCTGTTCTTAAAAGAAAAGAGGCCATTGAAAAAGTTTTGTTTGATATAAAAAACAAAAAAATTAATTCTGAAACTATAAAATATATTAATCTGTTTGGAATAACAGTCGAAGAACTCCTTGAATCAGGCGGACAATATGAAGAAATTTCCGCTATCGAAAATTTATTTTATTAATCTGTAGTTTCGCAATTATATTAAATCTTCAAGGTGTTTTATTTCCTGCTCTGAAGTTACAAGGTTCTTTACCGTTAAATATCCGTTTTTTAGTTCATCTTCTCCTAAAATAACGGCATGCTTTGCAATTTTTGAAGCTTTTTCAAGTTGTTTTGAAAATTTTCTTGAATTATAATCAAACTCTGCACTATATCCTTTTTGCCTTAATAACATAGTTAGTTTGACAGCTTCTAATTGATTATTAGACACTATAAAATAATCAAGTTTTTCGCCTTCTCTTTGAGGAATTAGAGAATTTAAACGTTCTACACCCATAGCCCAGCCGACGGCAGGCGTAAATTCTCCGCCGAGAGTTTGAACAAGACCGTCATATCTTCCTCCACCGCATACGGCATTTTGTGAACCCAAATTATTTGATTTTATCTCAAAAACCGTTTTTGTGTAATAATCCAAACCCCTTACCAAGAATGTATTTTCTTCATATTTTATATTTAGCGCCGTTAAATACATTTTTAGCTTTTCATAATGACTTGAACATTCAGGACATAATTTTATACCTGCAATTTTTTCTTTCAAATTATTTTCTTCAAATAATTTATTACAAATTTCATTTTTACAATCTAAAATTCTTAAAGGATTTTTTTCATATCTGCTTTTACAATCTTCACATAACCCGTCTAAAAAAGGTGCAATAGATTTTTTTAGCTCTTCTTTATACTCTTTTCTGCACTCATTACAGCCTAATGAATTAATTTCAACAGTCAAATTATTTAATCCTAAAGATTTTAAAAACTCAACAGCAAGCATAATACATTCAGCATCAGCAGAAGCATCTTGAACACCAAACATTTCAACACCTATTTGATGAAATTGCCTTTGTCTGCCCGCTTGCGGTCTTTCATACCTAAACATAGGACCTTTATACCAAAATTTTACAGGCGGACTCTCTCTGAAAAAATTATGTTCCAAATATGCTCTTACCACCCCTGCTGTATTTTCGGGACGTAAAGTCAGGCTTCTGTCGCTTTTTATAAATGTATACATCTCTTTATTTACAATGTCAGTAGTATCTCCGACTCCTCGTTCAAAAAGATTCGTATCTTCAAAAATAGGTGTCCTTATCTCCTTAAAACCTGCTTTTCTAAATATTTCTTTAGCGTTGTTTTCTATAAAATGCCAATTTTCTACTTCTGACGGCAATATATCTTTTGTCCCCTTCGGAGCTTTTATATTCATTTTTACCTCTCTTACCATAAAATTATATTATAAATAAATCTTATCATAAATTTTGCATTGGTATTGTAATTATAAATTCACTGCCTTTCCCACTTTCAGATTCAAATGTTATACTGCCTTTATGCAAGTCAATTATCTTTTTTGAAATGGACAAGCCCAAACCGCTTCCTATACCTTTTTTCTTGGTTGTAAAACCTGCTGTGAATATCTTATCCTTTATTTCTGAAGGTATTCCCCTTCCGTTATCTTTAATCTTAACAATTAAATTGTTATTCTCACTATACGTTGTTATTGTTATAATCCCTGAATTTTTATACTCTTTTATACTATGACACGCATTTATAAGTATATTCATAAATACTTGATTCAACATATTAACACTGCATAAAACGGGAGGCAGTTTAGAATATTTTTTCTCTATTATAATTCCGTTCTTTATTTCATGATGAATTATTTTTAGTGTTAAATCTATTTCATTATTAATATCAGCATACTGAAATTGTGCTTCATCAAGCCTTACAAATCTTTTTAATGAAATAACAATATCGGATATCCTTTTTACAGCTTCTATATCTATTGAATTTAATTCTTTTAACAGACTTATTTTATTATTATCAACAGTATCTGTATTTATTATTTTATTAATTAATCCTGCATTTGAATTTATGGATGCTAACGGAGTATTTATTTCATGGGCAACCCCTGATATTAACTGTCCCAGTGATGCCATTTTTTCGGAATTGATTAACTGCAATTGAGTCTCTTTAAGTTCATTTAATGTTTTTTCCAGCTTTTTATTCTTTTTATTAAGCTGTTCTATTAACTCAGATTGAATAATTGAACTTGCCAGCTGTACTGATATTGACTGTAATATTTCTTTATACTCTGATAATCCGAAATTCTGATTAGTCAAAGTTACTATTATTCCTATAAGTTTATTCTTGTTATGAACGGGAATTATAATCCGTTTAACCCCTTTTGACGTAATACCCGGATAATTTAAATACTCTTTTCTGCATACACTCAAGGATATATTCTTTTCTGTTATGGTATTAATAACTTCTTCCTCATATTCGGTAAGAGTATTTACTTCACAAGTGTCTGCCGTAGTATATTTTATTCTGAATTTATTTTTCTCTTTTATGGAAAAATATGTTTTATATGACCCAAGTAAATTATTTATTTCTTCTAATGCGGAATTTATAATTGTATGTATATCATTAGTTTCTCTAATGATTAATGATATTTTATTTATAATCCCCATCTTTAAAACTTGGCTTTGAGCATGTTCTTGTAATTTTGAATATTTTTCACTTGTTTCTTTTAAAAGACCGTATTTTTCTTCCAATTGTTTATAATTTTTATTTATTTTTATAAGAGAATTATCAGATGTAATATCCTTAAAAACTACCGCTTTCATACCTTCAATATTAAAAGAATAAATATAATAATACAGATATTCATCTTTATAATTTTGATATGAACATATAGTATGGAAGTTCTCCTTAGAGTTCAACAAAATATCTAACGGAGTAATATCCTTTATATTATCAGTTGATAAAAGACAAATATTAAAATTAAATCTTTTTTTAAATCTTTCAAAAGATTTGAAATTTAAAAATATATTATTAAAAACTAAATTTCTAAATAAAAGCTTACCGTCCTTGGAAAACAAACAAACAGCATCTTGAAAGTTATTAAAAAAATTTAAACTATTAATATCAGTCATAATTTATTGAAATAAGTAAAAATGATTAACATAGGCCATATAAATTCCAAGGAGCGCCCCAACAAAAACTTCAAACGGAGTATGACCGAGAAGTTCTTTTAACCTGGCAACCGGAACTTGACCTTTTGCGTAATAATCATCACAAATTTTATTTAAACAAGCTGCAATTTTACCCGTAGAACGTCTTAATCCTGCCGCATCATACATTACAACTAATGCATATCCAAGTGCTATAGCAAATTCAACCGAATCAAATCCGCAAATAAAACCTACAGTTGTTGATAATGCAACAACACCTGCCGTATGCGCACTCGGCATTCCTCCTGTTGTTGCAAGCACCTGAAAATCCACTTTCCTTGTTTTTAATATATGACCTATAAACTTTAATAACTGTGCAATTAACGCAGATTCTATACCGTTTATAATTACTTCATAACTTGTATTTATCAACATTTTTGTATCCCCTCAGAAATCTCTGATACAACTCCATGCAAAATATCCGAATTAATTTTATTTGAACTTAGTATATCACAAGCTTTATCGCAATAAAACAAGGCTTGCTTTTTTGCTTCATTAATACCATACATAGAAACATAAGTTGATTTTTCAGCATTAACATCCTTACCCGGAGTTTTCCCCAGCTTTTCCAGAGTGGAAGTTACATCCAGAATATCATCATATATTTGAAAAGCATGCCCGTAATACTGCGCATATTCCGTTAAACTTGAAAGAACACTGCTTGAAGCTCCGCCTAATAACGCCCCTGTTCTTACAGCCAGTTTGAACATTTTTGCTGTTTTATATTCATATATAAATGACAGTGTTTCTTTGGATATTTTCTTTTTTTCGGAATCCAAATCAACAATCTGGCCTGAAATAATCCCATCAACACCGGCAGCTATAAAAAATTCTCTTAAGACTTTTAACAGAGTATCCGCAGAAACAGATTTCGGAGTTTTATCTATAATTAATTTCGGAGCATAACTTAATAAAGCATCTCCTGCCAAAGTAGCCACAGCTTCACCATATACTTTGTGATTGGATGGTTTTCCTCTTCTGAAATCATCATTATCCATACAGGGTAAATCATCGTGTATTAAGCTTTGACAATGAAGCATTTCTATGGCACAAGCGGAAGGAAGAACATCTTCTACGGGAACATTAAATAATGAAGCTGTTTCAATTGCAATAACGGGTCTTAACCTCTTTCCTCCCGCTAACAGAGAATATCTCATTGATTCATATATATTTTCAGGATAAACAACTTCAATATATTTATTTAAACCGTCATCAACAACATTTCTGTAATTATTAAATTTAGTTTTTGTTTCTTCGTTCATATTATATTTCTTCTTTATCTACATTCTGATTCATTGTTTTGCGTGATTTTGTTCTTTTTTTACTTGAAATTTTTGTCATATTTTTATTTTTATTATATTTTACTTTTGATTCATTTTTTACAGAAGATTTTGAAATTCTGTATTCGTAGTCTTTTGCCTCTTGTGTAAACTTTTTATAACTTTCAAATCTGGATACTGCCATATTAGATGTAACATCACTATATGCACAATTATCGTCATCAATATGCAGACAATTTTTATATTTGCATATACCATGCTTTTTATTAAACTCAACAAAAAGTTTTTGAACGGAACAAGGTAAAAGAAAATCAAACTTTAAATGAGAAAATCCGGGGGTATCAACAATAAAAGTATCTTTATCAATTTGTATTAACTCCGTATGTCTGGTTGTATGAACTCCTCTTTTTGTTTTATCACTTACGGGAAGCGTTTTTAACATTGAAGAATTTAATATTGCATTAATAATAGATGATTTTCCTGCCCCAGAAGCTCCGCATAAGATTGATGTATTATACTTTAAAACAGGTCTTAACTCTTCTATCCCTGTTTTCTTTAAAGCGGACGTAAAGATTACATCATATCCCAAAGGTGTATATATTTTTATTATATCTTGTCTTAAGTTTTCACTATCTTCAATATCTTCTTTATTGAAGCATAAAATAGGCTTTATATTATGATATTCACAATGAGCAATATATCTGTCAAGCTGTTCAAAATTTAACTCAGGGTCTTTTAAGGCGGAAACAATTATAACTTGAGTAACATTTGCAACTTTAGGTCTGTTTATTACAGATTTTCTGTTAATAATAGCGGAAATAAAAGCCTGCATAGATTTTTGTTCAAATTGTTCAAGTTCGACAAAATCTCCCGTACAAACATCAACTTTCTGTTTCTTTAAAACCGTTCTAAGCTTGCACTCTACAATCCCTAAATCAGTTTCAACATAATAAAAATCTGAAAATATCTTAATAACACGACCGTTCATATAAATTATTATACATAAAAATATATTTAATATATAATCAAAAATAAAAATAGAAGTGTAGAAAAAAGAAAAGAGAAAAACATGGTAGAATCAAAGAAAATTGAAATTCCTGTTGGTGAAAAGATTGTAACCATCGAAACAGGGAAGTATGCGAAATCAGCTACCAGCTCAGTTACGGTAAGATGTGGTGATACAATGTTATTTGTTCATTGTTGTGTCAGCCCTGAACCAAGAGTCGGTATAGATTTTTTCCCGTTATTAATTGATTATGAAGAAAGAATGTCAGCTATAGGAAGAATCCCCGGAGGATATAACAGAAGCGAAGGTAAAGCTTCCGATAAAGCTATTCTTATATCTCGTTTGATAGACAGACCAATAAGACCACTGTTTCCGCACGGATACAGAAACGATATACAAATAGTAGCTCAATTATTCAGCTACGATCAAGTTAATCAGCCTGATACACTTGCCATGCTCGGAGCTTCCTGCGCACTTATGCTTACAGGCGCACCTTTTGAAGGCCCTATCGGAGCTGTAAGAGTTTCTAAAATCGACGGTAAATTAATCGCTAATCCAACTCATCAGGAAGCTGATAAATCAGCTTTGGATATTGTTGTTGCAGGTACTCATGACAGCGTAATAATGGTTGAAGCAGGCTGTAAATTCGTTACTGAAGGCGATATTATGGAAGCTGTTGAATTTGCTCAAGTTGAAATAAGGAAACAATGTGAAGCTCAGCTTAAATTTGTGGAAGAATGCGGAGTTCAAAAACAAGAATTTGTTGACCCTTATGATACTACCGAACTTAAAAATATAATTAATGAAACAGCTCACGATATGATTTTTGATGCATATCATAACTTCGACAGAACTTACAGACAAAATAAACTGGATGAAGCAAAAAAACTTGTAAAAGAGAAAGTTGAAGCTTTAGGCGAAGACCATTACATAAATAAAATAATGGAAGAAACCGGTATAGATTTTGTTTCGGAAGAATTTAAAGCGGCAGAAAAGAAAATCATGAGAGCTATGATTTTGGATGAAGGTGTTAGAGCCGACGGAAGAAAACCAAATGAAGTAAGACCTATCTGGTGTGAAGTTGGCGTTATTCCAAGAGCTCATGGAAGCGCAGTTTTTACAAGAGGTCAAACTCAAATATTATCAGTTGCGACATTGGCAGGCCCCGGCATGAAACAAGAGCTTGACGGTGTTGACCCTGAAACGGAAAAAACATATATGCATAAATATATATTCCCCGGATTTTCAGTCGGTGAAGTAAAGGCACTCAGAGGCCCCGGAAGAAGAGAAGTAGGCCACGGAAATTTAGCTGAAAGAGCAAATGTTCCCGCACTTCCTTCTCAAGAAGAATTTGGTTATACAATCAGAGTTACCTCAGATGTACTTGAATCAAACGGCTCAACATCAATGGGGTCTACTTGCGGAAGTTCCATGGCATTAATGAATGCAGGTGTTCCTGTTAAATGTATGATTGGCGGTGTTGCAATGGGTATGATTACAGAACCTGGCAGAGAACCTGTTGTATTAACTGACATCCAAGGTATTGAAGATTTCTTGGGCGATATGGACTTTAAAGTAACAGGTAACGATGACGGTATAACCGCTCTGCAAATGGATATGAAGGCAAAAGGTATTGCAAATGATACTTTAAGACGTGCATTGGCTCAGGCAAAAGAGGGAAGATTACACATTTTATCTAAAATGAGAGAGGTTATAACAGAGCCTGCAAAAGAATTATCTCCTTATGCACCGAGAATATTTACCATGACTATTCCTGTTGAAGATATTGGAACAGTAATCGGCCCAGGAGGAAAGAATATAAGAGGAATAATAGAAGCTTCAGGTGCTGAAATCGATATTCAAGATGACGGCAGAGTTACAATAACATCAAACGATAAAGACGGCGCCGATATTGCTATGAAGATGATAAATCAAATGACCTTTAAACCTGAAGAAGGTATGGTATGCAGAGGAAAAGTCGTTAAAATCGTTCAATTTGGAGCTTTCGTTGAACTTGCACCTGGTAAAGACGGTATGGTGCATATATCACAAGTTTGCAAGGAAAGAATTGATACTATTGAGGGACACTTAAATGTAGGTGATGAAGTTATCGTTAAAATAATAAAAATCGATGACAGAGGCAAAGTAAGCTTGACAATAAAAGGTGTAACCGAAGAAGAAGCTGCAAACTGCAAATAAATATAACAAAAAAGCCTTTGGGAAATCATCCCGAGGGCTTTTTGTATAAAAAAGGGGATTTTTTGTCAAAAGAAGTTAAATACAATTGTATATTTGGCGGCGGCGGTATTAGGGGCATGTGCTATATCGGCGCATTAAAAGCGTTAAAAGAATTTGGAATAAATATAAATTCAATAGCAGGTTCATCAGTTGGTGCAGTGTTCGCTGCATTGTATGCTGTAGGATACAGCGAAGACGAAATAAAAGAATTGTTTTTGGATTTTAACTTAAATATGTTCCGCGACCTTAATATAAATATATTTAATACGGATTTATCCTTAAGCAAAGGGGAAATTTTTTTAGATTGGCTTAGAGAAAAATTTTCCTTAAAAGTAACAAATAATAAAGACAAAAAGAAAAAAATAACATTTAAAGATTTAGAAAAAGATTTATATATATTAACTATAGATATAAATACGAATACTCCATTTATATTTTCAAAAAAAACGACACCAGATTGTGAAATAGCAATAGCTGTAAGAGCATCAGCAAGTTTACCAGGATTAATGAAACCAGTTAACTATAATGGATTATTATTGGTAGATGGTGATTTAATAAAAAGCTGGCCAGCTTGGAAAATATATGAAGATTTAGATAATGAAAATTCAAGACTATTGGAATTTAGATTAGAAGGTTCTCGAGACGGCAGTGATATTAAAAATCCTATGGATTTTGTAAATTCAATAATAAATACAATTTGGTATTTATCTACAGAGAATGTTTTTAATTTGTATTACCAAAATGATAGATATGATTATGTTGTAATTGATACAAAAGATATAATAATGTTTGATTTTACTATTGATAAAACACAAAAAGAAGAGTTAATTGAAAAAGGATATCGAATTACAAAAGATTATTTTTCAAAAACATTAATTGAAAAAAAAGAAAGGATTTTTGGAATATACCAAAATATAAAAAGGAAATTAGAATTATCCCAAAAGGCTCTTAAATATAATAATGTAAATGATTTAATTACTATTGTAAATGAAATACTTTCATCAATGAGCGAAGATATAAATTTTATTGATAAATCAGTATATGAAAAAATTAAAGAATTAAAAAATAAAATTCTTGCAAATGTTAAAAAATATATAGTGTTTGGAAAAAAGCTCCAAAATGCCGATAAAATAGATGAAGAAATTGTTTATATATTAAATATAATTAAGAACAGAAATACAGATATAAAAGAATATGTAACAAAATTTAGTAATAAAAGTTAAAAAAATAGGCATTAGCTAACAAATTATTTTATAATTGGATTTTAAGCAAATAAGGAAACAAAAGAGCGGAGAAAATAATGTCAGTTGAAAGCACATTAATTGAAAAAAATGTTCAAAATGAAACTAATAAAAATCTGGCAGTTTTCAAAATATTAGACGGATTAAAAGATATCTTGGAAGAAGACAGAAGACAAAAACAGCCTTTAATATTGTCTGTTAACGAAAATGTTTTATTAAAAATAATAAAAGATTATATAGGCAGTAAAGATAAAATTTGTCTAATTGGTATTACTGGTGAGTCAGCTTCTGGAAAAACGACACTAGTAAATTACATGTCAAAAGCAATAAGAAAAAAATTATATGGTGAAACATATACCTCTTTATGCTGTGATGATTATTATAAAGATACATCTGAAGAATTAAAAGCAGCTGGAAGCTACGAAGAACTGTATAAAACAGGCTTTAGTTTTGATCGTCCAGAGGCAATAAATTTAGAATTAATGAGAGCGCATTTAATCAGTTTAAAAAATGGCTGCGGAGTAAATGCTCCAGAGTATGATTTTGTAACTTGCGAAAGCATACCAAATAGGGCATATAAAAATCCGACAAGAGCTATATTGGCAGAAGGCTTGTATGTTCTTGGTGAAGAATTAGTTGATTTGTTTGATATAAAAGTATATGTATTTACACCTTTTGAAAAAATAAAAGAAAGATGGTTTTTAAGAGCAATATCAAGAGGAAAAACTGGTGTAGCGGCTGAACATCAATTTGAAGATGTAAATACAACAGCCCAAACATATATAAGACCTACAATGCAAAATGCTGATATAGTAATAAACGGGTTAACAAGCTCTGAATACATAGAAGAAATGACTACTAAAATTATAAATCTTGTAAATGATGTAATAAATTTTTACAGGTAGTTAATAACAAAATATAAAGTTAAAATTTACATTTTTGTAAAAAAATGTAAATTTTTTTTTATAAAAGATTAAAAAAAATTAAAGAAAAAAATAAAAGTGCCGATAAAAAAAAATAAGTGATTAAAGCAATTCGAGAAAAATAAACGAAAAAAAGCAAGACAAAATACAAAAATTAAAACAGGCAATAATTTTTAACTCAATGTTTTATTATTTATGTAGTCTTGCTAAAGTAAGGAGAAAAAATTGGCTAAACCTACAGCGGCAGCTACAGATACATTAAATACATATTTTAGACGGTTGAAGAATTTTCTTGATTTCACCCGAGTGTTTTTAAAGAAAAGAAATCCGATAAAGATATTTTTCAATGAAATCATCGGGCAAATAAAAGAACTAGCAACAGTAAAAAAGAAATTAAGGAATATTAAATACCGAATAAATTATGAAAAGTACAAACTAAAGAAAACAGAGTTAATATTGGCACAAAACTCGGAGCACGTATTCTTAAAAGGTCGATCATTAAATCAAACAAGGTAAGAAAATATGGGTTTTCTAGTAAATTTCTCCCGTAAAATGTACTTAATAAATTACATCAATAATCTGGAGTCCAAAATAACCGAACGGACACAGGTTAAACTTGAAATGACTGATCAAATAGCTCAGTACACTTCTGAAATTAATGATTTTGCCGATAAAGATTCACCAGCTGTAAAAAAACTTGAGGCTAAAAAAGCAGAATTAGAAGCAATGGAAAAGAAGATAGATATAGAAATTCAAAAATTCCAAACCCAGCTTCAAGCAGCGAATACAGAATTACAATCATCAGACAATGCCCTGCAAAGTTCACTGCAAAGGTCATTCACATACAACTTTGGCGGCAATTAATAAAAAGCAATTATATAAAAAAGGAGCAGATTATCTGCTCCTTTTTTTTGACAAAAAATCGTTCAAATTACAATACAATAAAAATTGTTAACCGAAACGTAATAATACATATACTAAATAAATTTGTTTGTGGTATAAATTAAAAAGGGCGGGAGTAATAAAATATAACCAACCGCACTTTAATAAAGAAAAGTAAGTTAGAAAAGGATAATAATTATGGCAGTACCAAAGAAAAGAACTGGAAAATCGGCACAAGGACACAGAAGAGCAAATTGGAAAGGGACAGTACCAGAAACAACAATCTGCACAAACTGTGGAGCAACAGTATTAACACATACAGTATGTACAGAATGCGGAACATACAAAGGTAAAACAGTAAGTAAAAAAGCAGTAAAAAAAGAAACAAAAACTGAAGAATAGGGAAATAAAAACGGGGATATAGTAGTATGACTAGGATAGCTATAGATGCAATGGGTGGAGATAATGCGCCCAAAGCGATAGTTGAAGGGGCAGTATGGGCTGCTGCTGAGTATAATATTCCCATTGAATTAGTTGGGAAGTTATATGATATAGAAAGAGAACTGGACAGAATAGACCAAGAGGGGATTGTATGCTCCGTCGGCGGTGGAATATTTCCTCCTAAAAGAATAAGAGTAAATACTAAAAATTTAGATATAAAAAAGACACATGCCTCAGAAGTTATAGAAATGGGAGAAGCCCCTGGCCAGGCAATTAGAAAGAAAAAGAATTCTTCAATAGTTCTTGCAGTAAATTCAGTGGTTACAGGAAGTTCTGATGCTGTTGTTGCAGCTGGTTCAACAGGTGCAGCTATGGGAGCTAGTTTATTTGGGCTGGGAAGATTGCATGGAATTGAGCGTCCTGCTATAGCTACAGTTATACCTACAATGAAAGGGCCGTTAGTATTAATTGACTCTGGTGCAAATACTGATTGCACACCTGAAATGCTTTATCAGTTTGGATTAATGGGTTCGACTTATGCTAAATTGGTTTTAGGTGTTGAAAATCCACGTATTGCACTTCTAAATATTGGTGAAGAAGCAGGCAAAGGCGACGAACTGGCTAAAGATACTTATAAACTCTTTGATGAAAATAAAGATGAATTGAATTTTATAGGTAATGCAGAAGGTAAAGAAATATTTTTAGGCAATTGCGACGTTATAGTATGCGACGGCTTTGTCGGAAACGTTACTTTAAAGACAATTGAAGGTGTTGCAAGAATG
>CANROV010000037.1 GCA_947632315.1 Candidatus Gastranaerophilales bacterium | reverse complement strand
CCGCTTATTGTGCTTCTAAAAGTGCAATTGAAGCTTTTAGTGAAGTGTTAAGAATTGAAACTCAAAAGTTCGCAAGATGTATTGTCTTGGAATTCGGCTGGTTTGCCGGTACAAATATTTGGAAAGGCAGGTCAAAAGCACAACGTCCACAATCAGATGATTATAGAGGCCTAAAGGATATCTTTAGTGCAAAATATCCCTGTGAAAATAATTTGGCTGAAGCTATTCCTGTAATAATAAATATAGTCAAGCTTAATCCTCCTCCTATGCGTGTAATGCTCGGATATGACTCTATTGAAAAGGCTCAATTTAAATCAGACTTCATAAAAAAAGATTTGAAATTTTCTAAAAAATTTGTAAAACAGTATTCATACTTAAAAAATAGAAAAAATCGGTTTATTGAAAATATTATTTCATTCAGAAATGAAATAAGCAAAGGAAAAATTAAGAAAGTTATCACTCTTTGCGGTGTAAAAATCAAATTTAATAATAAGAAAAGGATGATTGTATGAAAAAAATACTACAGCAAATTTTTTCCATTAAAAATGAAATAAAAAATAACAGAAAGTACAAGATTATTAGAGTATTAGGAATAAAATTAAGATTCCGTAACAAAAATTATTGTCCTGTTTTTGAAACTTGTGCAAAATCAGGTATAAGTGCTAATTTCTCTGAAAAATACAACACTGTCCATTATCTTGTATCAATGTTAAAAGCTTACGGTTTAAAATATGCCGTAGGCAGTCCCGGAACAAAAAATTCCAATCTGAATTTTTTATTGCAGGAACAAAATTCAATAAAATGTTTTTCTGTTGTAGATGAAAGAAGCGCTGCTTATACGGCTAACGGGATTTGCCAAGAAAGTAATGAACCGTGTGTTATAACTTCTACAGGAGCTACTGCCAGCAGAAATTTTATTCCTGCTATGACAGAAGCATATTACAAAAAAAATCCGGTTATAGCAATAACAGGTTATGCTTATTCTGATACTAAGTATTCAATTATACAGCAATTTGTTGATAGAAGTATTACTCAAAATGATATTAAATATATTAGTGTTGAGCTTCCCAGAATTGTGGATGAAGCTGATAAAAGAAAATGCATTATGCTTTTAAATGTAGCTCTGACAAATGCATTTCACAGACATTTGCCGGTTCATATAAATTGTCCTATGTATCTTGATTTTGATATTGAAAAAGCAAAAAATTTACCTAAAGATATTTGGGTGAGCGATTATTACAGTGAAGATTTTGAAAATATAAAAAAAGAACTTAAAAATAAAAGAATTGCTATTTTTTTAGGTTCTCACATAAAATTTTCTAAAAAAGAACTGGCTTTAATAGAAAAATTTGCAAAGATTTATAATGCTCCGGTTTGGTGTGATTGTTCTTCCAATTACTATGGAGTAAATAAATTACTTTCAGGTCAGGTGTTTGGTTTGACTGATATTAAAACAAGACCTGATGTTGTGATTGATATAGGAAATGTGAGTGCAGAGTATTATGCACTTAATGCACTTCGCAATACACAAGTATGGCGTGTAACAAACCTTGACGAAATAGGATACAGATTTAATATCCCTTCTGCAAAAATATTTGATTGTAAAGAAAGTTATTTCTTTGAATTAATGACTACTGATGTTGAAGAAAATAAATGTAATTACTATCAGGAAATATACGAACAGACAAAAAGTATAAAAATGCCTGATTTACCTCTTTGTAATGCTTATGTTTGCAGTCTTTTAGCAAAATATATACCTAATAATTCTTCTTTACATCTTGGTATTTTAAATTCTCTAAGATGTATGGAATTTTTCAATTTAGATTCTTCAATAAGACTATCTTGTAATAATGGCGGATATGGTATAGATGGTGCTATATCTGCTATGGCAGGACAAAGCTTTGTATCGTCCAGGGGGGGGGTATATGGGATTGTAGGTGATTTAGCATTCTTTTATGATATGAATATCATAGGAAATAGACATGTAAAAAACAATTTCAGATTAATCGTAGTTAATAACAACAGAGGCGAAGAAATGCGTCTTAATCCGGCATTAGAAAACTATTTGAGCGAGAAATCCGATATTCTTATATCAGCAGGAGGACATTATAAAAATGGTTGCAGAGGCTGGATTGAATCTTGCGGCTTTGAGTATATGAGTGCAAAAACAAAGAAAGAATATGATGCTCAAATTGAAAATTTCTGTAAAGGATATCATTCAAAACCTGTCATTTTTGAAGTGTTTACGACTGATGAAGATGAAAAAGAAGGTTTAAAAATTATGCGTAAATATAATCGTTAATAATAAATAATTGACAAAAGCTGCTGTAAAGGAGCTTTTAGTTATCTATCTCATATATGTGCCAATTTAATAAAGTGGTCTATGGGATTATTTAATCAGACGCCATAACCTTCTGCCTGCTTTATAACAGCTAAGCGATTCTCTTTGTAATTTCTTAATACTGCAACTTATCAGTCTCTGCCATCCCCACGTCGCTAAGGAATTTCGTTTTGCAGCACCTTCGGCTTATTGTAAAAATTTATTCGGACACATTTTTTTACAATATTGTTTCAATTTTTAAAGATATTTTAAAAAAAGCATAATGATTGTTAATATATGCTAAAGCTAGAAGTTAGTCTACTGAGGTTTTTCCCTCCACGGGGGGGGGGGGGGGGAAAAAAAAATTTTTTTTAAAAATAAAAGGAAACAGATAATGCAAATAAAACTAAAGCTGTATGTATAATTTACATACAGCTTTTTATTAAACATAAAATAAACTTACTTTTTTATTTTCCTTAAGTATATTTAAACAAATTGAGTCAATTTTACTTTTGATTTCTTCTTTTGGAATATTTTGTGTAAAAAAGAAAGAATATAAATGATAATAAAGAGTATCAAAAGACCAATCTCTGCCTTGAATTTTGAAATATTTTACACCTTTACTAATAAGCTGTTCCATTTGAAAGTAATTAAAATATAATGTTTTTTCTTGCTGATTATTTCTGTCTAAAGGACAATCAAACTTATGTGTATTAATATATTGTTTTATTTCCTCTTTACTGTGGCCAGCCATAGCAAAGTTGCTTACTGCATCATAAAATTTATAATGTTCAATATGTTTTCTGCAATTATATACACAAGTTTGATTTATTAAAACTTCTATTCTATTGATATCAGTAACTAATGAATCAAGTTTTTCTAAATTTTCCAATACCCATTCCGGTCGTGGAACTACAATATCATATTTATCAAGCATTTCATTATAGAACTTAGTTTCATTAAAATCTTTGTCATATATAAAATGATTTAAACCGTTAAGAACGGAACAATGCATTTTTGCTTCCGGATATCTTGACTTAATATGACTGTATAAAACATCCGAAGCTACAATAAAATGAGCATTATTATTATATGCTACATCCAGTAAATTATTTGAATATTCATCATTTAATTTTTTTTCTATATCATTCAGCTGTGTAAACGTAAAAACAGGGATTAGATTGTATGACTTAAGTCTTTTAAGATATCTATCAATATTATCTAAATTATCTATCTTATAACTAGCAAATCGTCCGCTTCCCCACGCACAATATACCGAGCCAAATACATATTTTATAGGATTTATTTCATCCTTTAAAAGTTTATCTAATACAGGAATATAAAGATCATTACAAAATAAAAACGGCATAAAATATGATACATTATCATACTTTACATACTTTGTCATAACAGATACTCCAATTTTTTATTTTACATTAATAATATTAACATAAAATACTAAATATATGAAAATAAAAAACCATTCCCTCATCTATTGAGATGAGGGAATGAAGGGAAGCTGCACTTATTTATACCAGCTTTATATTTCTATTTTATATATATTATGTTCCGTTCTGCGGTTCCTGCCTTTCATCAAATATTTTTTGATCATCTTTATCGATTTTGCCGTCACCGTTCAAATCTTCTTTGACAGTCAGATTTTCATCATCAGCGTCATCATCTGTTGAAGCTTTAGTTTCTTCAGCTGTACTACTTTCCACCTCAGCCGCTTTTTCAGCATCTTGTTTTTCTTTTTCAGCTTTCAGATTTTCTTCCATTTCATCTTTTGTTTGGGCAATCTCTGATTCTATTTCTTTTATGTCTTTATCGTTTTGTTCTATTTCTTTTTGTATTTTTTCACCTTCTTTACCAAGCTGTCTTAACGTATTCTCTATTCCGTCTTTTTGACCGTCAAGTTCATCTACCTTAGTTTCTTGTTCCTCAATTTTTGCTTTCATTTCATCTACTTTGGCATTAAATGCATCCATATCTTGATTAAATTTAGCAAGTGCGTCGGTGAAGTCGTAATCACATCCGTTTAACATACCGTCACCGTTTGCATCGCAGAATTTTACTTTAGAACCGTCGCTTCTGGTTAATTCTATACTCTTACCGTCTTCTGATACTTGAGAATTTTCAATACCCATTGATTTTAATTGTTCAACCAAATCTTCAGGGCTGTATCTGCCATCACTATTTCCGTTTAATACACTATTCATGGCTAGAAGTTCTTTACCGGTAAGCTTTATACTGCAGTTATTCTCCATATGGCCCATACCCATACCCATACCGCACATGCCGGAATTTTCGATGACAAATTCTTTTATCCCGCAATATATTTTATTTAGCGGATTTTCAGTATCAAGTATTTTTAATAATTCTTGCTGATATCCTTTTAGTGTATTAGTTTCAGTAGTTAACTGACTTTTTACACCTCTTAAATCGGATTCTTGACCGCTTACCTCTTGAGCATTAGATAAATTTTCATTGTTTAATACCGATTTATCGTTTTCTAATTGACCATATGCACTTAAAAGTACATTAAGAAAAGCATTTGCTGATAATCCCATTTTATTACCTCTTTTCTTCTACTCAAATAACTTAGTAAACTTTTCAAATTCACTGTCTGAAATTTCAATATCAAAAAATTGCGGTTCTATTCCATTTCCGCCATTTCCGCTCATCGATTTCGGATTAATTACTATTTCTTCATTTTCCATATTTATACCTCATATTTCTATTTCGGTTATCGGTATTTTTTATGGAAACTTTAAAAAAATTAAAAAAAATTATTGTTTTGTTAAAATAACTTTACATTTGCTGTTTATTCATATTTCATTTGACATACAGCGTCTTTGCCGTATTTACAAATATATAAAAACAGTAATTCTCGGTAATCCAAATACATCCAAGCAGGTTTTTTATAACTTTCAAATGCTTTTTGAGTAAATTCATTATTTATTTTATTCAATTCATCCTGACTTAAGCCGTTTGTAAGCTCAAACGGAATATCAGATGAAAAATCCTCATCGTTATTAACATTAACAATACTAAATTTTTGAGGATTAATGTTTATTATGGAATGCTTTCCAAGTGTAAATATACTTCTGCCATAAGCGTGAATAACATCGGTATTATTACATACCGCATTTACTGTTTCCATAGCTTCCTGATATGTTTCCGTAGGAAATCCCGTAAATACATAAGCAAAATTAAATATTCCCGAATCAGAAGCACGTTTCATTACTTCTATTCTTTTATCAATATCAACACCTTTATTTATTAATTCCATTATCCTTTTTGAACCGGATTCAAACCCCCATAATATCATTTTTAAACCGGCTTTATAGGCTGTTTCAAATATTTCTTTTGTAAATGCTGTTTCTAATCTTAAATCACAATACCAATTTATATTTAGATTTTCTTCTATTAATTTTAATGAAAATTTTTCCAAATAATCAGGAGATATACAATCATCGGTAAATTCAAAGTTTATTATACCAAACTTATTCTTTAACTCCTTTAATTCATTAACCAGAATATCAATATCTTTTATATTATATGTCTGCCCGTAATAATGGTCACAGAAGGTGCATTTTTTCCAATAACATCCTCTCCCGGCTTGAATTGGTAATATAATCTGAGGCAGAAAATATTTTTTTAAATCAATATTCGTTAAATTAGGCATTGAAAGTTCCGATAGAGGTATCGGATTCTTTTTTTCATTTACTTCCGCTTTATTTTCTTTATTTAAAAATATCAGGCTTGAAACATCTTTTATACTTCTTTTATAATTAATACTTTCCAACAATTCCTTAATAGCACGCTCTCCTTCTTCATATATTACATAATCGGAAAATGTTTTAAGGAATTCACTATGATTTTCTACTGCGTCTTTTATTCTCGAAATATAATTTCCGCCGATACATATTTTTGTTTTTTTGCAGCTTTCTTTCAGCATTTTGGAAAGCGTAAGCCCTGCTAATAACTGAGTTGATGAGCTTATGGATATACCTATAAAATCGTATTTTTTCTTCGCTATTTTATTTACTTTGCTTTCATAAAACCTTTTAAATATATTATCACTTTCGCAATATTTTAATATATTAGGATAATCAAATAAAACTACATTGTTTTTTAAATTATACATTGATAATTCTTGCGGAAATTCCTCAATAGAAATTATATCTAATGCTTTATTTATTATAGCTAATGAATTTACCGCCATTTTTAAGTCATAAAAATTTTCGTTATCCCTTAATAACAGAACAGCCCCATCAATCAATTCAATTATTTTTTTTGTTTCTTCTGTTTTATTATTAATAATATCATTGATTTTCAACATTTCTTTTGCTTTTATATGAAATTCCAGAGGATATTCATCAACACTTTTAGAGAAATCTACCTTACCATTCAATTCTTCTTTTATATTCAAAAAGTTATTATAAATTTTAACCAAGACATTTTTCATATATTCCTTGGTTAAAATTTCATTGTAGAAATTAACATTTAAATCCAAAAAATCACACATATACCCGGCCTTTTTGATATTGGAATAAATCATTAAAGGCCCAAGGTGGGGTGAAAACGGCGCCCACTGCGGCGGGAATATTATCAGATTTTTCATTTCAAATTTTTACCGGCCATAATCTTTTCTACACGCTCACGTAATATCATAAGCATATGTTTGGATATCTCTTTTATACTTAATTTAACCTTTTCTTCAACAACATCCAATACATCATTTTCCGTAATATTATTTAAAGGTATTTTGGCCGTTTCCATCAATATATAATGATACTCTATAATATCAAATATTTCTTTTTTTTCTTCTTCCGTAAAACCTAGTCTTTCAAGATTTTTTCTTATCTTTTCTTTATATTCTGCCTGCTCTGCCAGTATTTTTTTGTATTCAATTGTATTAGGATGATCTTCGTTAAAATTAATAAAATCCACGTTATTTTCTTTGTTTTCTTTGTTTTCTTCTGCCATTTTCACTCTCCTTTAAATCAATTATAGCACTTTATCTCTGTAAATGCTATAATCTGTATTATGGATAAAAAACAAAATATAAAATCTGTTTTTATTGCTACACCCCAATGGCTTCCTTTGAATCCGCCTTTCTCTCTCGTACCTATTGCAACATTTTTAAGACAAAATGGTTTTAATACTAAAATTTTAGATTTTAATATAGAATATTATCTTCATGTTCTTAATAAAAAATATTTATATAAATCACTTGAAACAGCAAAAAATCAACTGCCGTCATTATTTGATTTCCTTCAAACCAACTTTGTTAAAGGTAAAAATCAAAATGAATATGATGATTTATTTAAATCTAATCTGCTAAAATATAATAAAATTAAAGAATTCACCGTTCAAAATCGGGATAAAGTGCTTAAATCAATAGAAAATATTGATTATTCTTTGAAAGTTTTAAGAGATAATAAATTATTTTATGACCCTAATCAGTTAACTAAAGCACTATATAACATAGATTTCTGTCTTGAAATTGTTTCTTTGCCGTTTTTTCCGGCACAAATTCAAATAGGTAACTACTATAATCCTTTTTTTAAGCTCGAATTTCAAGATATGTTAAAAAGTGCCTCTACTTATAATATATTTTCTGATTTCTATGAAAAATATATAAATAAAATACTTGATTTAAAACCTGATTTAATCGGACTGTCGATTAATTCCACAACACAAATTGTATCAGCTTTAACTCTTGCTTATACTTTAAAGAAAAAAACAAATGCTAAAATCCAAATAGGCGGAAATTATTTTTCAAGATTAGTTGATACTCTTCAAAATACACCTGAATTTTTTAAAACCTTCTGCGATTTTCTCATTGTTGATGAAGGTGAAATTCCTACCTTAGAATTTATTAAATATCTTTCAGGTGATTTAAATATTGATAAAGTTCATAATCTTATTTATTTGCAAAATGACAAAGTTATTGTAAATGAATATACAAAACCTATTAATTTAAATGATTTAAATGTTTCCGATTTGAGTGATTTCGATTTAAAGAAATATTTAACTCCCGATATCGTTTTACCTCAGCAATCTTCAAGAGGATGTTACTGGGGTAAATGCAGTTTTTGCGACCACGATTTCGGCCAAAAATTATCAGTTAAATCTGTTGATAAATTTATTGATGACTTGGAATTTATTAATAAAAAATACGGAATTTCTCATTTTGAATTAATAGATGAATGTATTTCGCCTCATTATTTAAATATTATGTCCGATAAAATAAAAGAAAGAAACTTAAAAATTTATTGGTTTAACAATGCCAGAATAGAATCGGACTTTACCCCGGATATTTTATCCAATGCATATAATTCAGGTTTAAGAATGCTTCTTTGGGGTTTTGAATCCGCTTCAACTAAAGTTATGGAGTTAATTAATAAAGGTATTGATTTGGATAAAAGAATTGAAATTCTTACTAATTCAAGGAAATTGGGAATTTGGAATTTCGCTTTTATTTTCTTTGGTTTTCCGTCAGAAACTAAAGACGATGCTATTGAAACTATTGAATTTATCAAAACTCATACAGATATAATCTCCAGCTACGGACGCAGTGTGTTTACATTAGGGAAACATACCACTCTTAATAAAAATCCCGAAAAATATAATATTACAAAAATATATAAAGATTTAGAGGCATTTTCTCCCGTATATCATTTTGAAACATCTGTCGGAATGAATGAGAAAGAAATTAATCAGATGGCTGATTTTTGTCTTCAGCAGTGTAATAAAGCTTATAACAATCCCCTTTGGATGTATCTTATTCACAGAGAAATTCTTTTCCTTTATATCTGCAAATATGGCGCTGATAAATTAGAACACATGAATATTAAAAATTGTTAACATTCTCTTTCTGTAAAAAGCAATATTTTCCTCTGTATATACTTTATATATATAAGTTCAATAAGTTTTACATATATTAGTTACAAAAAGTAATTAATAAAATGTACACTCTATGAACTTACTAAACACGCATACATACGGAAAAAGTTTTGATTAAGGTACACTCAAAGCTTTAATCCGGCAAAATATCTATGACAAAAAGAGAGCTAATATCATGACTACTATCGAAGTTAGTGAAAAAGAAAATACTGTCAATTTATACAATAATGAAGATGAAACAATAAATCATCAAAAGCGGGAAATATTTTGGGCGTCGATGACACTATATTCTATGCAGATATCGATGGAACAAAAACTGAAAAAGAAGATGAGTGAAGTCCAAAAACTAAGTAATGTCACCACCTTATATAGGAAATCAACGCAAAAAACCTTTCATTTGATAACCTAGCAGTGATATTATAACTTATTTTTTTGTGCTGTTTTCAGGGTATAAGACAGCGGAATTAATAAAAAAGCAATCATGGCAAATATTTCAAACACATCAACATATGCCATTAATTTTGATTGAACAACCATTGATTTGTATAAGTAAGCATTAGCTTTTATTTGTGCTGAAATTGCAGAACCTGATATCATAAATGTATGAATTAACGAAGAAATTTTTTGTTGAAAAATTATACTAAAATCTGATAAGTTTTTTACTAAATAAACCTGATGGATTTGTGCGTGTCGTGCAACCAATGTATTTGCTATAGAAGCAGCTGCAGCCGTA
This sequence comes from Candidatus Gastranaerophilales bacterium, assembly GCA_947632315.1. Classification (GTDB taxonomy): domain Bacteria; phylum Cyanobacteriota; class Vampirovibrionia; order Gastranaerophilales; family Gastranaerophilaceae; genus Avigastranaerophilus. The sequence goes on along the minus strand of CANROV010000037.1, from coordinate 4,290 downwards.
CATACCGTTTTACACAAATTATGCAGACTTGCCCCATTTGATAATTCCGACTTTGGTAATGTCCCTAATACTAATGATGATACAGGGATAAATATCATTATTATACCAACTCCCAATAATATATTGGGTATGGCTACATAATTAAATGAAATCATCAAATTTATATTTGAATACATTAATACTGATATTCCCAAGAAGAAAAAACCAATTGAAATTAATATTCTGTTATCAAATATTTTCATCAAAGGATTTATTAAAACAATCATAATTACAGAAGATATTATTCTTGGTGCTAAAGCCATTCCGCTTATCATAGCTGTATATCCCATCATATTCTGCAAAAACTGAGGAATTAAAACTATACTTGAAAATACAATCATGTTAACGGCTGCAGATAATATTGTGCCTGTAAAAAAATTCTTGTCTTTAAATATTCTTATATTTACTAACGGATTTTTATATTCTAACTCCCAAACAATAAAAAACACTAATGATATTACAGCTAAAGAACTCAAGATACAAATAAAAGAAGAATCAAACCAATTAAACTGCTGTCCTTTATCAAGTACTACCTGCATAGATAAAAGCCATATTACAAGAGAAATCATTCCCGGAAAGTCAATTTTGGTTATTTTTTTTCTGACTTCCATTTCCTCTATATTTGCGTGAACTAATGAAATCGATATAATTGCAACGGGTATATTTATTAAGTATATCCACTGCCAATCGGCATTATCAACAATAAATCCTCCAAAAGTCGGCCCCAGTATAGCAAATACCATTACCGCAAATCCAAATAAACTCATTGCTATACTCCTTTTTTCATAAGGAAAAGATGATAATAATATTGACTGTGCAATTGGCGTCATCGGCCCACCGCCAATACCTTGTATGAGCCTTCCTAATACCATTAAATTTAGGTTTGGTGCTATAGCACATATTAATGAACCTATTGCAAATATTGATATAAAAATTTTTAAAAATAATTTTCTCCCCATTAAGTTTTCCAGCCAGCCTGTCATTAAAATCAAACAAGCATTTGCTATCATATATGAAGTTATAACCCAATTAGCCTCATCAACAGTTGAGCCGAAATAACCTGCTATATGGGGAATAGCTACATTAGTCGCCGATGTGGCAAGACAAGAAAATGAAGCCGGCAGTAATATTGATAATGATATCAGCCATAATGGAGATTTAATTTGATTTTTACATCCATCACTCATTATTTAACTTTTACCTCAGGCACTACTGACATACCGGGTACTATATTATATTCGGAAATATCTTCAGTAAAAATAATTTTAACGGGAACTCTCTGTACTATTTTTACGTAGCTTCCGACAGCATTTTCAGGCGGAAATAAGCTTGCTTTAGCACCTGTCGACCTCTGTATGCTTTCTACTTCTCCTTTGAATTTTTTTCTGCCAAAAGTATCGATTTTTATTGTTACAGGCTGTCCTTTTTTCATATTTGCTATTTGCGTTTCTTTAAAATTAGCTACAATCCATATTTTTTCGGGAACCAATGCAAACAATGGCTGTGCGGTTTGTACATAATTCCCTTCCTCTACACTTCTATTTGTTATCATTCCGTCTTGTGAAGCATATATCTTTGTATATGACAGATTTAATTCATCTTGTTCTTTTTCAGCTTCCAATCTTTTTATTGCGGATGTTGTTTCTTCATATTTCGCTTTTGCGGAATTATATACAGACTCTGAAGCAGATAACTTTGTCTTGCTTTCTTCGTATTCCTGTTTTGAAACTATCCCCTTTTGATACATTTTAGAATATCGGTCAAAATCATTTTGAGCAAATTCAAATTCAGACAATGCCTTTTTTACTTCATTTTCAATATTTATTAACGATGCTCTTGCTTCTTCAAGCTTGGATTGTGATTGCTTTAGTTTTATTTTATAGTCATTAGGGTCAATTTCTAAAAGTAAATCGCCCTTTTTTACGTTCTTATTATCATCTGCTTTCAATGATATTACCTGCCCGGAAATTCTGGGCGCCACCGTTATTATGTTTCCTTCAATAAATGCATCATCTGTTGATTTATAATAATAATTATGTATGGAATATATTATTCCAAATATTATAAATATTATAATTGTAATTATAGGAACAAAAACTCTTTTTTTCTTAAATTCAGGTCTGTTATCTTCTTGTTCCGTATTTATTTTCGGCTTAGTATCATTTTCCATTTTTCCCTCTCTCTAAATTTGAAGTGAAACTTTGGTTTCTATGTTGCAAAATATTTTATCCAAAGTATTCAAAAAAATTTCCATTTCCTCGTTTGATATTTCCTCCGTAGCAATTTGTCTTATCTTCTTTGCCAGAGGCTGGATTTTATTACTTAATTCAATCCCCTTTTGTGTCGGTTTAACCTTAAATATTTGCCTTCCGTTTGAATCGGATATCCTTACTACCAGTCCCTTCCCTTCTAATATTTTTATTATCCTGCTTATATTTGCTCTATCCTTAAGAGTAATTTCAGATAATTGCCTTTGATACAATTCTTTGTTATCCGTTATTAATGATAATATTGTATACTGCTCAGGAGTAATCATAATATCATTTTCTGAAAAAATCTTGTTTGATAACGCTCTTAATAATATTTCGGTAGCTGAAAGCCTTGCTCTGATTCTTTTCCTTAAAATACTTCTTTGCATGCTTTATTTCTTTTTTGTTTGATATAAAATTATTATGTTGTAATTATAACACAACAAATTAAATGGGAATACGGAATATGAAAAAAATTTTTCTGTTAATTTTAATAATAATTTTTACTGTTATACCAACATCGGCAAAAAATAAAGATGTCGAACAGGATAATACAAAAGAAACTTTGCAGTATCTGAATCTTGATTGGTGGCAGAATTTTCACGATGAAATATTAACAGAACATCTCAGAACTTTATATAAACAAAATTATGACTTAAAAAATACCGAACTGAAAATTAAAGAAAATGAAAAACTTGTTAAAATGCAGTTTGCGTCAGAACTTCCTCAATTGTATTTTGACGGGTTTATCGGAAGGGATTTTCGTTCTTCAGTTCAAAAATTCGGGACTATGGAAATACCAAGCTATGCCCAAAATAATTTCCAATTCCCTCTGACCGCAGGATATGAAATCGATATTTGGGGTAAAAACAGGCTTAAAACAAAAAGCTTAAAAGAAAATCTTGAAATTATAAAACAAGCTCAGCGTGCTACTTATATCTCTTTGTCCTCTGACTTCTGTGCCGATTATTATAATCTTATTAAAACTGACAGATTGCTTGAAATTCAAAATGAATTAATAAAAATTCAAGAAGAAATTGTTGATAAAATTAATGATAAATATAATATAGGATTATGCTCTTTAAATGAGGTGCTGAAAGAAGAAAAATTATTATCCTCTTTAAAAGAAGAAAAAAATAATTTTGAAGATAAAAGAGAAATTTTGGAGAATTTAATAAGAGCTTATCTTTCTATGGGCGAAGGCGATTTATTAAGAAGTCATTTTTCTGATGTCAAAGTTTTAGATAATATTCCGAATGAAATTAATTCGGATGTTATAAAAGAAAGACCTGATTTCCTCCAACAGGAAGCAAATATAAAACGTGTAGGCTATGATGTAAAAATTGCAAGAAAAGAAATGCTTCCAAGCTTTGTAATTTTTGGTCAAATCGGCTTGAATGCTTACAAATTTTCAGATTTATTTAAAACCTCAACTCAATTAGCAAATGCAGGAATTACTCCAACTTTTGATATCTTTTCCGGCGGAAGAAAATTAGCTTTTTTAAAAATTAAAAAATATCAATATGAAGAAGCACTAAATAACTATCAAAAAACAATTTTTGAAGATATTAAAGAAGTTAATACAGCTTTGGCTGAAGTAAATAAATCTAAAAAGAATTATAATGAAGCTTTGAACAAAATGAACGTTGAAAATAAAATATTTAATCTTGTTCAAAATAAAGAAAAAATAGGTTCTGCATCTAAATTAGATATTTTATATGCTAAAGAGTCTAATTTAATGGCGGAAAAAGAAAAAGTTTCTAATACTATTAATTACTTAATTTCAACTATTTCATTATATAAAGCAACAGGCGGAATAAATTTATATACTTTAAACTCCGAATATATTTAGTTAATCGGTTTTTATTATTTATATTATGTGAACAATTTTTTGTTCTGCTATTGTTTTAGCATTTATAAATTAACAACAAAAAAGACTGTAGAAACAGTCTTAATTAAATAAATCTGGGCCATCCTGGACTCGAACCAGGGACCTTACGCT
>CANROV010000036.1 GCA_947632315.1 Candidatus Gastranaerophilales bacterium | reverse complement strand
GGAGACGTACAATCATTCGGAAATTCCTTATCTTTTGGAGGGCCATACGCAGGGTATATAGCTGCAAAAGATAAATACAAAAGACAAATACCCGGGAGGATAGTAGGCAGAACAGTCGATTCAGATGGAAATCAAGCATTTACATTAACCTTGCAAGCACGGGAACAACATATAAGGAGAGAAAAAGCAACAAGTAATATATGTTCAAATCAAGGACTTGCAATACTAAATGCAGCAGTATATATGTCATTATCAGGGAAAGAAGGTATAAAACAAGCGGCATATTTAAGCAGTAAAAATGCACAAATATTATCAGACGGATTACAGAGAAAAGGAATAAAAACTTTAAATAAAGATTTCTTTAATGAATTTGTGATAGAAGTAAATAATTCGGAAGAATTTATAAAAAGGATGAAGGAAAAAGGAATACTGGCAGGATATAAGCTAAGCGAAAAAGAAATACTGGTATGTACAACAGAAATAAACAGCAGGGAAGAAATAAATAATTATATTCACCACGCAACAAAATAACTGAGGAATATAATATGCAGAACATAAAAAAACATTCATCAATAATACTGACATTATTTTTAATAGCATTATGTTACATAATATATTTTATAAATATAGGCAATTATCCCCTAATAGATACAGACGAAACCAAATATGTAACTATAGCAAGGGATATGATAAAAAGTAATGACTGGATAAATTTAAAATTAAACGGAGAAAATTATTTTGAGAATGCGCCGTTATTATTTTGGATAATAGATATATCCTTTATAGCATTTGGAAAGATATCGGCATACACGGCAAGATTTCCTATTGCATTAGCAGCACTGGCGGGAATAGTAATATTATATATATCAATATCAAAGATACTAACCAAAACATTTGCGATAATAAGTGCATTAATATGTTCTGTGAGCTTAGGTTTTTTAATCTTCAGTCATATAGCAACAACCGATATGATATATACAATATCAACGATGATAACGATATTATGCGGATATATAATACTATTTGGGGACAGAAACACCAAGAAAGAGATATTATGGTTTATTTTATACATATTTATGGCAATATCCATAATGGTAAGCGGGATATTCGGACTATTAATACCATTAATATCAATAATAACAATGTATATTTTTGCGGGAAAGAGCAGGGAAATAATAAAGTTTCCCAATATATTAATAGGCGGAATAATAATATTATCAACAGTAATACCCTGGTTTTATATAATGATAAAAAATAACGGAATATCATTTATAGAAGCGGTATACAAGTCATATAATTTTATAGAATATATAAACATAAAAAAGAGTATAAGTGTAATAGGATTATTTTTACTGGGATTTTTACCGTGGACATTTTCTTTTTTATGGATATTAGGAACAAAATTCAAAAGTATATTAAGCTCATTTATAATGTATTTTAAAGATAATTCAGAATCAAAGTTAAAAGAGAAATGGAAGAATTTAAGCAAAACAGATAAATTTTTATCGGTAAACACCATAGTATTTTTTACGACATTAATATTTGCGGTATTATACGGATACAAATACACATATTTAACTTTATTCATGATATTTCCCGCATCATGCATAACAGGATATTACTGGTATGAATACTTATTTCGGCATGAACATGACAGAAGTATATTATTTGCTACAATGATACCGAATTTATTATTTATAATAAGTTCATTAGTAGGGATAATAGGATTTGATTTTATAAAGCAATTATCAAGCCAAGGTTTTAGTTATTTAATAATACCAATGGCAATAATATTTTTTGTAATACCGTTATTCGGAATATTTTCTGTAATATTAAAAGGGAGAATGCTTGTATACATATCAAATTTAATACTAATGATAAGCTTATCATTTGTGATATCACCCGGGGTATTTAATTATATAGCAGTAAACGGCGGAGAAACGGACTTAATAAAATTTTCGCAAGAAGCAGAAGCACAGAAGATACCGTTAACAACATATATGCCGTCAAAGAAATACAGTATAGTATACTATTATGACGGACACATAAATTTCCATAAGAATAATGACATAAAATGGTTAAGGGAATACATGAATAAGAATCCAAACCATCAGATAATAACAGAAATAAAAGAATTATGGGATATAGAAAAGAACAAAACAGAATATTTATTAATAGATTCAGGTAAAAGATATTGTGTAATAAAAAAGCTTCCGAAAATAAATACAATAAAAAAAGAAGAGAAACCTGCAGAACCGGAAATAATAGTATATTAAAATGATAAAAGAAATAATATTAAAGCTGATAGAAATATATCAAAAGATATCAAGATTAACCCCGCCGAGGTGTCGTTTTTATCCTACCTGTTCAGAATATACGAGACAAGCAATAGTCAAATACGGAATAATCAAAGGGGGCTATTTAGGGATAAAGCGAATATTAAAATGTCATCCGTTTCATCCGGGTGGATATGATCCGTTAGAATAAAGCTGTAACAAAAATAAACAAAACAATAACAAAAAGACAATTTTTAAAACTCTCATAATTTAATATGAGAGAAAAATTGGTAAGTAAAAAATGATAACAGAAAAAGAAACAAAAAAAGATTTAATGAATATGATATGGGGGCTATAGGCAAGTATGTCAATCAATATAGGCTCTCAAATAATTTCAAAATTAGGTTCACCAAATTCAAAGATACCGTTAGCAATAAAAGACATATTTAATTGCAGCGGATATACATATTTTTCATATGGAGCAGGGGGAGAGCTTGAAGGGAAAGACAGACTGTTAGATGAAGCAGGGACAGGGGCAATATGGTTATTCGGAATACCGTTATACAAGAAACTAACAGATAAAACATTATATAAGATAGCCAAAATAAGTCCGGAGGTAGATGTAAGAGTAATAAAAAATAAGACAGTAATAGAGGAAGCAAAGAAGCAGGCCCCGACAAAAGAGATATTAAAAGAAATAGAAGGAGCAGCAGCAAACAGCGGATTAACAAAGAAGCTGGCGATTATAAAATTCGGAACGGCATTAGGTTTAACAATGCTGTCATATTTAGGTTTAACAAAAATCAAGCATAATATGACGAAAAAGAATATAGAGAAAGAATACATAAAAAGTAACCAAAAAGAGAAGCAATTAAATAGAGGTTATATATACAAACAGAGTGAAATTTTTAAGGATATAGAAAGCAAAATAAGCTCTATAGCGCCAAGTTTCGGAGCAAATCCAATAATAAACGCAGCAGAAGGAATCATGTTAAATCCGATAAAGAATATGATGATATTAGACGGATGTATAAGCGGACAAAGGCTTATAACAGCAAGGACGAAGGAAGAGCGCAGAGAATATGCAATAAAAGAAGGTTCATTTTTATTTTTTGTATATGGTGCAGGGAAACTAATAGAAAAAGTAATAAATTACGGAGCAGGGAAAATTTTCAAATCACCCATAAATTTAGATAGCAAATTTTTAACCTCCGAAACAGGCTATAAACTATTAAAAGAAAAAGGAATGCAGGCAGAAGTAAATGCCTTTCAAAATTTAATGAAAACAGCTACAAATGAAGAAATATATTCATATATAATAAACAATCAAAATAATACAGTAGTAAAAGCGGCGAAAGAATCAGGAATAATATCCGCAGTAAAAGACAAAGCAGGTGAAATTAAGATAGATACAAGGAAATATATAGACATCAAAGAAATATCAAAATTAGTAAAATATCTAAAGGAATATATAGAGAATGCAAAGGATAAAGATATAACAAAATACATAAACAGGATAAAAGCCCTGAAAGTAACGTCGACAATAATAAACGTAGGAATATGCTGTACTATATTAGGATATATGGTACCCAAATACATATACGAAAGCAGGAAGAAGGAGCAAGGCGGGAAAAAAGATTTTTATGTAAAAACAGAATATGAAAAAGAGCTTGCAAAAAAAATTAACAACAGGGTTTAAAATAAAAAAAATACATGATATAATACAGGAGTAAAGGAGTAAGGAAATGCTGACAACATATATAGCGATGCAAAATGCAATATTAGCACAAAATGTAATAACAAGCAGGATGGTGAAAAACAGCAGTAATATGTTATCAGCGGCATCATTCGGAAACAGTCAGCCGTTAAGGCCGTCATTTGCACAAGCTGATAAGATAGAAATGCAAAATAAAGCTGACGAAACGAAGCTAACAGTATTACAAAAGATACAAAAAGCATTAGAGAAGGCATTAGGGAAAAACATAAAGAAATCCACTCCAAAATATAGCGGAGTAGATTATAAAGCATAATTTTTATAAATATTATTGATTAGAAAAATTTTTGTTTGAGTTTTTTATACTTATTTTAATAAAGTGTTTGCTATGGTATAATTAATAGCAAGCGAGGTTGTAGTATGAGAAGAAATAGAAACCAAATATCATTTTTATTTTTAGCAATTGTAGGTTTAGTAATAATCTTTTTAATATATTATATAATGCTGCCGAGCAAAAACGGAAATAAAAAGACGAAAGAAACGTATTTAGAATATAACACAATCAGTGAAACGGCTCCGAATACACCTGAGTACACAAAGAAAACAAGATATTACACCCAAGAAACAGAAACAGAAGAAACGGAAGGAAATTACGAAATAAAGCCCATACAAAGGAGTAAAACGGCATACAGAAGTTTATTAAAAGAGTTGCAAGAATATCCGAAATACAGTGAAAATTCAATAGAACAAATAGTAAACAAATTATTAATATATAAAGGATATAGAAGTAACAGTATAGAAGTAATATTTAAAGACATAACAAAGACGACACCAACAGCCCAAAGCAGTTATCCCGTTGCACAATTTGAATTTACAAAAGGAGATATAGTCATTTCAAAAGAAATGGTATATCAAGAAGACATAAAGACAATAATTGCAATAATAGCGCATGAGCTTGACCATTTTGAGAAGATAGCAATGATATGCAAAGGAATGGGTAGTGAAGAATTTTTTAAATTTTTAGAAGGAAACAATATAAAAGAAGTAAATAAAGGGTTTTGGAGAGACATAGAGAAACAAACCGATATAGTAAAGGAAGATATAACAACATATAAAGAAGCCTTAAAAAGGTATATAAATCAAAACAAGATGGAATTAACGAGTTCATATAGCGATTATTACAGATTATCGGAAGGTATGAGGAACCCGTTAGAAATAAGTGCTTATAATGTATCAGATGAAGTATACAAATATTACGGAATACCGATAGAAGAAGGCCCGATAAGGAAGATATCCAAAGCATTTAATGAAGTGGATTGGGCTATATATGAAGCCATAAAAAGCAATAAGGATATAGAAGGAGAAAGAATAGCAATATTTGATTATTGTTATGCAAAAGCAATAATTAAGTTATACAGTGAATACAAAGATATATATGAAAGATGTATAAGGGAAGACAAAGGCGATTTAACAAAATTCTGGTTGAAATTTGAAAGCACGCTCAAAGGTTTATACGGCAAAGGCGTAATGAGCAATGAGGAAGTAAACAGAATAATAAAAATATTAAATGAAACAAAACAAATAGCGAAAGAAGGATTAAGCAAAGAAGAAATAAAAAATGCACTATACTATAAAGCGGAATTAATAAAATCGAATTTAGTATATCCGGACGCACAAAAGATATTAAGGGAAACAGGACTCAATCTTCTAAAATACATGAAATCCGAGGGAATAGAAGACAGTGAAAAAGAACTTGAAGCAATAATAACATTAATAAATATAGAAAACGGAATAAACACAAAAGAAACAAAAGAAATATCATTATATTATATAAAACTGCCTGAAGAGTTCAATAAAATATACAAAATAGCAAACAAACACAAAAGATTTCATATAATATATGATAATGAAAGTTATAAAAATAAGTTTAAGGAAGCGCAAGAAACAAATCCGTCATTAACGGAACAACAATACTTGATTGAGATGCTGGAAAAGAACAGGCTCAATGTAAAGATATAAAAACTTTTAATAAAAAAACATTTATGATTTAATTTAAATGTTGCGTTAGGAATAAAAATGATAAAAATACTCAAGACAGAAGAAAATAAAACATTATTAAATTTAAGTATAAATGAAGCTGTATCAGGTTCATGGTTTAGTTTAATAAATCCTAACGAAGAGGAAATAAAACAAGTATCATTGGTATTAGGACTGGATGAAGATTTTCTGAGGAATTCATTAGACTTAGATGAGAAATCACGTATAGAAATAGAGGACGGAAATTTGTTAATAATAACGAATTTACCGATAATGACAGAAGACGGATGTTTTGACACATTACCAATGGGTATAATATACACACCCACATCAATATTAACGGTATGTTCAAAAGATAATAATATATTATCATCGTTTAATGAGAATACGGCATATAGTTTTGACACAAGGAATAAGACAGAATTCATGTTAAAAATACTATATCGATCAGTAAAATTTTATTTAAAATATTTGGATATAATAAACCGAACAACAGACAATATAGAGAATGAACTTCAAAAAGCAACAAACAATAAAGCATTATTTCAGTTAATGGAGATACAGAAGACATTAGTATATTTTTCAACAGCATTAAAAGACAATGATATAGTATTGCAGAAGATAATGAGGATAACAAATTCAAGTACAGTAAACAACATAAAAACCACGGAAGAGGATATAGACTTGTTGGAAGATGTAATAATAGATACCCGACAGGCAATAGAGATGGTAGATATGCACAGAATGATATTAGAAGCCATGATGGAAGGTTTTGCGTCGATAATAAATAACAATTTAAACCAAGTAATGAAATTTTTAGCTGCAATAACAATAATAATGTCAATACCGACAATGATAGGCGGGTTATGGGGCATGAATGTAAAAGTACCATATAGTAACAGTGCATATGGATTTCTAATAGTAGTAGCATTATCAATAATAACATCGATAATAGTAGTATTATATTTCAGAAAGAAAGGAATGTTTTAAAAAGCAAAAAGAGGAGAAAGCGCTTGAAAAACAATTCAATAATAATCATATCAGACAATGAAAAAAAAGGGCAGGAAATATCTGCGAAAACAAAATTACTACGAGCCTGTGATGAAATAAATATAGTAAAAGAATCAGAAAGTATATCAGAATTAACGCAGAAGAAATCATCCGTAATAATGGTATATAATAACAGTTTATCAACATTAAAAAAAATAAAAGAACTGAGAGAAATAGAAACATTAAATAAAATTCCGATAATATTCATAATGGACAGATATAATGAAGAAATAATTTTAAATGCATTTGATGCAGGGATAGATGATTTTTTCTTTTTAAATGAATCTGATTCAATAATACTAATGCGAATACTGTTCACAATGGAGAAAGCGGAATTATATAAGAGAATAGCAATAAATGAAGAAATTCTGCGTGCAGGGGGATACATAGAGAAGGGAAGCAACATATATTCAAAAGAGTATGCACCGACAGTATTAAAGAATTTTTTCAACAATTGTATAAAAGATAATATAACAGATACGGTATTTATGTATATCAAACCTGATTGGAAGCGAGGAGGTAAGACAAAAGCTGAGAAAAGCGAAATAAAGGAGCTGGGAGAAGCAATAAAAAGGGTATTGCGAGGGGATGATATAATAGCATACGGAAAAGACGACGGATATTATATAATTTTATATAATATAAAAGAAAACAATATTGAAAAATTAATCACGAGAATAAAAGACAGAATAAGAAACAAATATAAATTATATATAAATGCCGCAAATATAACAACATCATTTGAAGAGGCAGAAGAAATATTAAGCAAAAGTATGAAAGCACAGATAAAACTGGGGGTAGACTATAATTTTATAAAAGCTCAAGCAATAAAAGAGAATCAAAAGACAATAGAAGTAATAGATGAAAACGGAAAGAGCTTTAAAGAATTTAAAAAAGAATTTTATAAAAACATAGAAAAAATATTTGCCCCGGTATTTTACCAAGCGAAAACAAAGAATGAAGAAAAATTTGAGAATTCAAAAATAGAATATGAAATAAAAGAAGATGAATCAAATTTCAGGATAGAAGAAGGTGAAATAAAGAGCGAATTAAAAATAACATATCCAACCTATATGAACTTAATAATGGATATAATAGAGAAAGAAGGGAAGAAAAAGCCGATAATAAGGAGACGTACATACGAATTTGAAGATATATCGGAAGAAAAAATAAGTGAAATAATAGACGAAATGCTAAGTGAATATACAAACCGAATAAGTTTAAACAACATGTTAAATAAAAAAGAATAAAAGAAATGAAAGAAAGAATATTAATATCATCATCAGCAAAAGATACGATACGAAAGAGCGGGAAACTGGCGCAAGAGCTGGGATTGGGAATGGAAATAAGCCGAGTTCCGTTATATAAAAATGAAAAATTAACACTAGAGCAAACAATAGAAATATTAAAAGATGAAACAAAAGATTTTAACAATCGAATAACACTGCACGGGATGTTTTCAGATGTAAATATAGCGTCACAGGATTGCAAATTAAGAGAAATGTCCGTGAAAAGATGTTATGAATCATTTGAGATAGGAAAAGCATTAAAAGCGGATACAATACTATTTCATAGCGGAAACAAAGGGACAAAACATTACGGATCAATAAAAACATTCAAAGCAAATTTCATAAGTTTTTATAAAGAATTCATAAAAGAATTTGAAAGAAACGGAATAACAGCAGTAATAGAGAATGTATTTGAAAGCGAGCCTGAGTTTTGTATAGAGCTAATAGAAAAAGTAAATTCTCCAAATTTAAAATTAGCTCTTGATGCGGGTCATGTAAACTTATATGCTCCCAAAACCAATGTATGCGACTGGATAAAAGAATACGGTAAAAACTTATATCATATGCATATACATAATAACTATCAAAAGAATGATGATCATTCAAACTTAGAGAACGGAACATTAAATTACAAAGAGATTTTCAAAACATTAAACGAGAATAATCAAAATCCGACAATAGTATTAGAGATGTTTGAAGAAAGTGATATAAGAAAAAGCATAAAATATATGGAAGAAAATTACAAACAGAGAAATTAATGTTCAAACTTAATTTCTTTAAGTCCAAATCCGTTTAAATCTATTTCTACGTCAGTAGAATCAATAGAAACGAGAGAAGATTTTTCTTCATTAAAATCAATACTCCAAGTTCCCAAAAAAAGAGGTTTTGCTGAGGAAAAGGCATAAGCATAAACAATAAGCCTGTCAGGATTATTTTTATCCCAGCCGACAGGGAAAATATCCCATAAATAATCTTTCAAATCAATTTGTTTATTTTGACGCCACCAATAAATAATAGCTTCTCTGACAGCCGTAAGTTTTTTAGCTTTATGAGAATTAAAATCATAAATAATAACATTAGTAACCCAAGTTTGGTTGATATTAGAACCGATTTTTTCCTTAAAAGCAATTTTAGAACTATCTTTAGACCAATCAATAGGGAATAGTGTTTTAAATTGATAATTTTGAATAGAATCAAAACCGGAAGAAACAATAGGTTTCATTTGTTGTTGAATAATATTAGTCATAAAGAGAGCATCATAAGCGTCATTTTGGTTAGAAACAGGGATAAAGAAAGCCTCAGAAGAAGTCTGAGAGAATTCAGGATAGAAATTAGCCTGAGTATAAACCATTTTAGTTTTATCAGGAGACAATATACCGGGAGATTTAGCAGTTCTGGTATTAACAATAGAAGAAAGATCAATATTTCTTTGACCGGGCGGGGTATTATATCTGATAACTCTATAATGAGGATCAGGGAGAATAATATCATTTTCAGCGGTGAAAATAGGTTTAGGGACAACAAAGTCTTTGCGTTTTTTATCAGCAGCAATTTTATAATAATCGTCCATGGTAACAGGCTGGTTAGATTTATCAATATTATGATAGTAAATTTTTTTTGTCGGAGGGAGATGGAATTTTTCTCTGAATTTTTCATTAATAGTTCTATTATCAACTTCTTTTTTTTGAGGTAGAGAATTAGAAGAATCTAAAACGGGGGAATTAAGGAAAAGCGGATCAGGGATTTCATTTTGTTTAGCGAAAATGGGATATTGAAAAAAAAGAACAGAAATAAAAAGCAGGAACAAATTTTTCATTAAACAAGTCCTTCTTTAACAGCCTGAATAGTAGCTTGAGTTCTATTTGACACATAAAGTTTTTGTAAAATATTATGCACATGAGATTTTGCAGTAGCGAGAGTAACAACAAGCTTTTTAGCTATTTGATAATTATTAAGTCCTTCAACAATAAGAGCAAGGACTTCCAATTCTTTATTAGTAAGGCCGTAAGGATTTTTGGAAGATTTAATTAAGTTATCCTGAGAATCGGAAGGGCGGGAAGAAGAAGCAGATTGATGTCTGTTAATATTGGAAAGTACAAGACGTGCAATAGCGGGGTCAAGCCAGGCAGTACCTTCAGCGACAGCCTTAATAGCAGAAATAAGCTGTTCTTCATTAGCTCCTTTCATAATATATCCGTCAGCCCCTGCCGCTAAAGAATCAAAAACATCATTATCAGTTTCACGGGAAGTAAATATTAAAATTTTAATATCAGGATTAGCTTGTTTAATTAAATGAGTAGCTTGAATTCCATCAAGAACAGGAAGTCCGATGTCCATTAAAACGACGTTAGGTTTCAATTGAAGAGCGAGATTAACCCCTTTTTGACCGTCATCAGCATCAGCAATTAAAACTAAGTCTTGAGATTTTTCAAAGACAAGAGATAAACCAAGTCTAACCATAGGATGATCTTCAACAAGCAAAACCTTTATATTTTCCATAGCAAATCCTTTTCTTTATCAAAAGCAGAATCCAATAGCAGAAAGAAAAATTCACTTCCCTTGCCTTTATCGCTTTCAAGCCAAATTTTACCGCCATGGGCATCAATAATTTGTTTAGATAAATAAAGCCCCAAGCCGGTGCTAATTGATCTTTTTTCCTGAGTACCCTGAGAAAAGCGTTTAAAGAGCTTAGGAATATCCTTTTTAAAAATACCTTCACCATTATCACGCACAGAGAATCTCAAGTCATTACCGTCTACGTGGGCATTAACCTGAATCAAACCGTTATCCTGAGTATATTTAACGGCATTTCCCAAAAGGTTAATAATAACACGTCTAAGTTCATTTCTGTCAGCAAAAATATTTTTATTATCAGGATTCAAATAATTTTTAACAAGAGTTTGATGTTTACTTAAAAGCAGTGGGTTAATTTGATTAATACATTCATCAATCAAATCTTCAATAGAAAAAGGCGTTTTAACAAGATTTAATCTGCCTGATTCATACTTATAAACTTCAAGGAGAGTATTAATAAGCCCAAGCATATCTTCATTACTTTTTTTCATAGTAGACAAAAGAAGGGTTTGTTTATCATTAAGAGGGCCCAATGTACCGTTTAGGAAATATTCAAGGGTTTGAATAGCGGCGAGGGCGGGAGTTCTAAGGTCATGAGTAAGCGTAGCAATAAAATCTTCTCTAATTTGCTCCATTTCTTTTTGAGTGCTGATATCTCTAACAACAAAAACATAATAAGGCAAAGTTGATTCATTTTTAGGAGGAATAAAAGCTGAACTAATTTCAACAGGAATTTTCAAGCCGTTAACAGCATTAGCGATATCAATATTTCTTAAAATACGAACATCTTCATTATTAAAAATGTCATTCCAATCAATATTATCTGAGGGAAACAAATCAAAAATATTTTTAGTTTTTAATATATCAGCAGAAATACCGAATAAACTTTCCAAAGCGGGGTTAACATCAATAACGGATTTATCCGCAGAGAAAATAATAATACCGTCGGCACAATTATTAATAACGGCGGACAGTTTTTCATTTATTTCAAAGATATCAGCAGTTTTTTGCTTAACTAAATCTTCAAGATGATTAGAATAAATTTCCAATTCTTTATTCTTTTTTTCGAGATTAGAGATTAAAACAGAACGTTCATAAGCATTTTTAATACTAATAATAAGCTGATCATTATCCCAAGGTTTTTCAATATACTTATAAATACCGACATCATTAATAGCTTTAATGGCATTTTCTTTATCGGCATAACCGGTTAAGAGAATAAGACTGGAATTAGGAAGAATAGACTTCACGTTAGAAAGGAATTGAATACCATTCATTTCCGGCATCATAAAATCGGAAATAATAACATCACAATTGTGGGATTTCAAATAATCTAAAGCCAGTAATGGGGAATTAAAATAAGCGACGTCCGAGAAACCTTCAAGCATAAAAAGAGTTTTTAAGGAAGAAGTAACCAGACTATCGTCATCGACAACAAGAATTTTGTATAGAAACTGCATATTAAAACAATCCCCCTAATAAAATAATAAAGTAGAGAAAGAAAATAAACAAATATTTTACAAAAATTAAGTATCAGAACTTAATACAGAATCTATTTTAGCGGATTTACTATTAAGATTTTCAATATATTGTTTTGTTAAATCTATTTCAGCTCTAAGTCCTGCAATAATTTGAGGAATTTTAACATTATTTTGTTTATCATTTAAACGTTTAATATCGCTTCTTCTTTAGACTTTTGAGAAATTTTAAGTTCTAAAGATTTAATACGTTTAATAGCGGAATCAATCTCACTTTTCAAATTTTCTTTTTGAGCAGTCAATTTAGCAAATTGTGCTTCTATAATTTTACGTTGAATATCCTGATTATAAATAATAATAATAGGTTTTTGAGCTAACTGAGCCAACTCGGAGTCAATTTGAAGTTTAGCAGACTGTTTAATAATATTTTTAATACTGCCGCCGTTAGGGTGGTCAATAATATACTTATCAGCTTCTAACAAAGAAATATATCGTTCATAATCCTGTTTTTGTTCAGGAGACAAAGAAGAAATTGAGAAACGTTCATCAGGGAATTGAGCTAATTTATCCTTCAATTCAGCCTCATCAGAATCTAATTGCTGTAAAAGCTTGTATTTAGTTTGAAGTTGAGAATTTTCGAGTTCATATGAAAGATGGGCATTATAAATATCCTCTGCGTTTTTTTTCTTTATCTGAAGAATTTCTACGGTAGGGAATTTTTTATTTAATTCTTCAATAGCAGATTGAATAGCCAAAACTTTTTCTTCATGATTAGAAATATCGGAAGAAACAGAATCTAAAGACTCAGATAAACTATCTAATTTCAATTGATTTTCTTTTAATTGTTCAGGAGATAGCGGAGCTGTTTGCTTTTTAGTTCGTTTTGAAGTTTTAGAATTATTGTCATTTTTAATATCATTAATAGAATAACTAATTCTTGATTTTTTATCATACAAAGAAGTCAGCAAAGTTTTTTCGGAATGCAAAGAAGAAAGCAAAGAACTTCTATTAACCATAGCCCTAAATTCAGGGTCAGAGGTCAAAGAATCAAAAGTTTTTTGTAAACGAGCTATTTCATCTGATTTAGATAAAATTTCTTTTTGCAAATCGGCAGTTAATTCTGAAATTTGAGGTTTAGATTGCATTAATCTGTAATTAACACTGCTCAAATAATTAGCAGCTTCATTTCGTTGAATAAACAGCCTGTCAATAAGCTTTAGCATATTAGTAGCAGAAAATTTTTGAAAAATGCCCGAATTAGTGTTGGAAGACATTCTTGAATGTGCATAATTAAATTTTTCAGCCGGCATGTTATTTTTAATAGAAGGGAAAAGAGCGTAGAACTCACTGAAAGGAACACCCTTTTTAAGATCATGATTACAACAATAGCAAGCTTCCACAAGATTCATATCAGAATCTTTATTTTCCTGCTCTTGATTTTGAGGAGAAACATGATCAACAGTTCTCAGAAGAGGAAGCATATTTTTGACTAAAAGTTCTAAAGCCTCATCACGAGATATAGAATACACTTGGGAGAATATAGCCTCACCTTTCAAATATGGTTTATTAGATACAATATCAAGGAAATTTTTAAAAAATTCAATTTGCTGTTGATTTTCAATTCTTTTAGCAACAGCAATTTCTTTAGAATTTTTTGCGTCATACAATTTTTCCAAAACACTTCTTACTTTACCCTGAAGTCTATCAGATTTAGAAGCGAGCATTTCTTTTGCAATACTGTCAATTTGTTGCTCGGAATAGACTTTACATCCGCAATAAGCGCAGTGATTAGTCGGTGAAGAAATATTATCGATACTGTATTTTTTAGAAGAAAAAGTTACAATATCATTTTCTAAAGGTTTTAAATTACTGATATTAATACGATTTTTAATCGAAGGTCTATAACTATTATAAATATAATTATTAAATGCTAATATTTTCATGTTTATCAACTATAAAAACTCTCAATAGAATTAAGGAACGAAAATATAATTTTTTGTTAGTAAATAAAAGAAAATTAAAAAATAAGCTGAACTAAAAAGTTCAGCTTATTTAAAATAAAATGATAAAAGTTATTGAGTAATTTTATCAACAACACCTGCACCAACTGTGCGGCCGCCTTCTCTGATAGCGAATCTCATACCTTGTTCAATAGCAACAGGAGCGATTAATTCAACATCCATAACAACGTTATCACCGGGCATAACCATTTCGCCGTCAAATTTAATAGAACCGGTAACGTC
>CANROV010000035.1 GCA_947632315.1 Candidatus Gastranaerophilales bacterium | reverse complement strand
CTCCGCCCTGCCGTCGTGTCGTTAAGCATTAAAACGAAACAAAATACAGGCTTTCAGATTTTTCATTTTTTTACTTTGTTTATTTGTTAAAGAAAGAAATTAAAAAAAATAAGACTAAAACTCGGTTGTTTTTGTCGGGTTTTTGAATTTTGTTATGTTCGATTGGAATAATAAATTTATATTTCCCGTAGGCCCGTTCCTGTGCTTTGCAATTATTATCTCGGCTTTTCCCTTATTCTCTACATCATCTTTGTTATAATACTCATCCCTGTATATAAACATAACAATATCAGCATCTTGCTCAATTGCACCGGAATCTCTAAGGTCTGATAACATCGGACGCTTGTCATTTCTTGCTTCAACACCTCTTGATAACTGTGATAAAGCAATTATAGGTACATCAAGTTCTCTTGCCAGTCCTTTTAATGACCTCGATATTGCAGAAATCTGCTGGTTTCTGTCATTAGGATTTCCTCCGCCTTCCATTAATTGAAGATAATCTATAACTATTAATCCTAAATCTTTCTCTTCCATCATAAGCCGTCTGCATTTCGCTTTTATATCAGTAGCCGTTACTCCTGATGTATCATCAATATAAATTCTTGCGTCGGCAAATTTTGTCATGGCGTCCATTAAATGTTCCCAGTCTTTTGGCTGCATATGCCCTGATGTTATTCTCTGCGAATCAACTTCGGCTTCTGAACATAACATACGCTTTACTAACTGCTGTTTAGGCATTTCTAACGAAAATATAGCAACACCTTTTTTCCCTTTTAAAGCAACGTTTTGTGCTAAATTTAATGCAAAAGCAGTTTTCCCCATTGAAGGTCTTGCTGCAAGTATTATTAAATCTGCTTTCTGAAGCCCTGAGGTTAATGTATCCAAATCATAAAAACCTGTTGTAACTCCAACAAGTTCATCTTTATTGTTGTACCTTAATTCTATCTGTTCATAACTTGATACAACCAAATCTTGAATAGGCACTAAGTCAGTAGTATCCTTTTGTGCCGCTATATTAAAAATTAGCTTTTGAGCATTATCTAATACCATATCTGTATCATCATTTTCATAAGACATAGATACAATTTCAGAACCTGCATTAATTAATGCACGTTTTATTTCTTTTTCCTGAACGATTTTGGCATAAAACTCAATATTTGCAGTAGTTACAACATTTAATGCAAGATCATTAATATATGCTCTGCCGCCTGCATTTTCAAGTTCATCATTATTCCTTAAATGCTCTGATACAGTTACTATATCTATCGGTTCATTTTTTCTGAATAACTCAAGTACTGCTTCATATATAATTTTATGAGCAGGCTTATAAAAACTTTCAGGTTTTAAAAACTCAACAATCTTTCCTAAAGATACAGGATTAACTAAAATTGCACCAAGAACAGCTTCTTCCGCTTCTACACTTTGAGGAAGCAATCTTAATTCCGATTCACCAACAGCACGCTTAACTACTTTGCCTGCCATTTATTAACCTCCATAATCCATTCCTTTATTTTTCCCAAGCACAATTTCAAAGTTACATTTTATTCTTCAGCATATATTTTTGAAATTTGAGTATTATAATCATTTATTACTTCTCGTGTTTGATTTTTTTGCTGTGCTAAATAATCCTGGCCATTTTTAATCTCTCTTTGAATCATCTCAATACTTCTTCCAAGATTAGTTAATGTCTGCTCAGCATATGTTTGCGCACCTTCTCTTGTCTGCATAGCTTCTTGATATGCTGTTCTTTTTATTGTTTCAGCCTCCTGTAAAGCTTTATTTTTCATCTCTTCACAGCTTTCTTTTACCTGCTCTTGTATTTTTGCAGCTTTTTCCCTGACAGCCCTTATCAATTCGGATTCACTCAATATACCTGCAGCGGTATTTTGTGCCTCGCTTATTATTCTCTCGGCTCTGCTTTGTGCTTCTGTATATATATCATCACGTCTTTTTATTATCATTTCTGCTGTTTTTATCTCTTCAGGCAAAATAGCTCTTATTTTGCTTAAAATATCCTGTATATCATCCGTATTCATAAATACGCAGTAACTGCCTACGTGGAATTTGTTATCAAGCATTTCATCAGCTTCATCTATTAAATGACTAACTCTTAGTTCTGCCATGACATTAACCTTTCATATATTTCTTTTCTAAATATTTTGCTACAGGTTCGGGAACAAATTTTGATATATCTCCCCTCATTTGTGCTATTTCTCTAACTGTTCCTGAAGAAATAAAATTATATTTTGGCTTTGTTATTAAAAATACAGTATGTATATCAGAGCATAAAGCACTATTAGCCTGAGATAACTGCATTTCATATTCAAAATCAGATACAGCCCTTAACCCTCTTATTAACACATTAGCATTTTTTTGCTTTGCATATTCTATAGTTAATCCGTCAAAACTTTCCACCTCTATATTTTCTATTCCTTTACAAGATTCTTTTATTAACATTAATCTGTCTTCCAATGGCAAAAAGCTCTTTTTATTTATGTTTACGGATACTACAATTATAACTTTGTCAAAAATATCCGCAGCTCTTTTAAGGACATCTAAATGTCCTTTTGTAATAGGATCAAAGCTACCGGGATATATTGCCGTTTTCAATTTTATACCTTCATGCTTGTTTGTATATTAAAATTATATTGCAAGCATGCTTTTAAGATTATTTTAGGACGACAAAATTTTATTATTTTTTACAAAATTAAATATTGTCTGCGACATTCTAAGGATTATATTTTGTAAATTTCCCGTCAAAATAATAATGAATACAATTTTTACCGTTTTCTTTAGACATATATAATGCTTTATCAGCGAAGTCAATAAGTTCTTTTATATCTTCAGCGGCATTAGGAAATTCCGCAACACCGATACTGACTGTAGGTCTGATTTTGGTATTTTCATCAACCTCTACCACTATTTCACTTATATTCTTTCTTAATCTTTCCGCAATAGCATTAGCATTCAAAACAGTTGTTTCGGGTAATATAACCGTAAATTCTTCTCCGCCGTATCTTGCAGGTATATCAACGTGTCTTATTGTTTTTTGTATAGCAGAAGCGATTTCTTTTAATACCATATCGCCTATCAAGTGTCCATATGTATCATTTACCGATTTAAAATTGTCTATATCCATCATTAATAATGATAATACATGTCTGTATCTTTGTACTCTTTTTATTTCTGATTCCAGTAAGAAATAGAAATGTCTGTGGATATACAATTTTGTAAGCCCGTCTTTTGTAGCAAGTTCATACAACTGTGCATTATCTACCGCAATAGCTGCCTGATTTGCCAGAGCTTCAATAAATTCCAAATCTTTTTTATTGAATAACTTGCCGTTCTTTTTATTAGTAATATTAATGATACCGATACATTCACCTTTTGCTATCAACGGAACACAAATTAATGACGAAATTTCATTATTTGATTTCAAACTATCAAATCTTGGATCTTTACCGCCCAAATTTGTAATTATTGATTTCTTTTCAGTAAAAACTTTACCGGCGATACCTGAGGTAGTCTTTATTTTTTGACACTCTATCAAACCGTTATTTATATCATCTTCTGTTTTTTTATCTTTCAAACCATATACAACTTTTACCTGCAAAGTGTTATCAGACGAATTATACAGCATTAATGAACCTTTTTCGGCATTAACAGTTTCGATTGCTTTATCTAATATTACACTTATTAATCGTTTTAAATCATCAATAAAGTTTACGGCTTGAGATATATTATAAAGAATAGAGAGATTATGAAGCGTTTTATTCAAATCCATTATTTTAGCTTCTTGCTCTTTATTTCTTAAGAATTTTCGTATTACAGGCTCAATACAGTTAAATATTTGATTTAAATACTTAATATCCTGCTCGGAATACAAAACGTCATTTTCTTTTCTTCCCAAGAAAACAATACATTTTGGTACACTTTCATAATAAAATGTTTTTAAATATTCAAAATTCAATTCACCAAGCTTATTCGTAGCAAAAAAAGCTTTATATATATAGCTTCCGTCATGATTTACAAGTTTGATTATATCATCAGTTTCAACTTGTAAAAACGGTGCGCTGTCTACATTAAATTCTAAATCTACTTCATTACCGTCTTGTGTCTGAAAAATATTATTTTTATTTATAAAAAATCTTAGATTACAAAGCCCTAATGCTTCTTTTATTAAAAAAGACACTTTTGATAACAAGTCTTCAATTGAACGAGCATTATTTGCTACCATGTTTATATCAAAGAGACTATGAAGCTCCATGACGTTTCTTTGTAAATTATTAATTGTTTCAGTTAAATCTTGGGTCATAAAAATATTATACACAAAACATTTAAAATACAATATTTTTATTTTTTATTTTTGTTATTTGAATTTTCAACAGCACTGCATAACAAGGCAGTAAAAAGTGTTACAGGCAGGAAAAACATTTTGAAATTATTTTTAAAAGCTTCCTTGAATGGTTTACGGTAGAATTTATTATCAAACAAACTCCAAGCACCTGTTATTAAAAGAGTTCCCGTTGCCGTTTCTTTTGTATTTCGAACAAAACTATCAGCATATGTCTTTAATTTTTCTTTATTAGAAGTTCTTTTTTCAGCATTATTTTTGTTATCTTTACCAAAAATTACGTTATTAAGTTTATTTGCCGATATATTTTGAATCATATATACCTCTATTTAACGAACACAGATTTTATTATAATATCATGCTTCAGTTTTTTTACAGATTTAAAACTTAATTTGTTACATTCCGATATAAAATCCCGATGAAATCCTTCAACAAAGCTTATACCCTGTATATCGCCAAGAATTTTAGGAGCAAAAAACATTATTAAATCATCAGGCAGATTTTCATCAATAAAAGCTTTATTTAACGTTCCGCCTGCTTCAATTAAAATGCTTCTTATTCCTTTTTTAAACAATTCTTTGACTGTTTCAACAAGATTAACATGCCCGTTTTTTAAAGGAACCTGAACAAATTCAACATTTTTAGGATATTTATTTTTTTTTATTCCGCTGATTGATTTTTTTGTAACAATAAAAACCTTTGTTCCGTCATCATTGTAGACATTACTGTTAACATCTGTTTTTAAATCAGTATCAAGAATAACACGAACGGGATTTTTAGAGTTTTTCATTCTGCAAGTTAAAGAGGGATTATCTTTTATTACCGTTTGAGAAGATGTCAATATAGCGTCATAAGAATTTCTAAGTTTTTGGACTTCTTTTCTCGAATATTCATCAGTTATCCATTTTGAATTACCTGTTTTAGAAGCTATTTTTCCGTCAAGAGTAACAGCTGATTTTATTGTTATATAAGGCAGATTTCGAGTTTGATTTTTAATAAAAAACTTATTAAGCTCTCTGCATTCATTCTCCAATACACCAATAACAACTTCTATACCTGCATTTTTCAGTTTTTCAATACCTTTTCCCGATACAATAGGATTAGGGTCAATCATTCCTACAATAACTTTTTTTATACCTTTTTCAATTATTAAATCAGCACAAGGAGGTGTTTTACCGAAATGAGAGCAAGGTTCTAAATTAACTATTATTGACTTCCCTTTTAAATCAGTGTTTGTATTTAAAACAGCATTTCTTTCGGCATGATTTCCTCCGTAATATTCATGCCTGCCTTCGGATATTATATTAAAATCGTCATCAAATATAACAGCACCGACAAGCGGATTAGGCGAAACTTTGCCCTCCGACATTTTTGCAAGTTTTATACATCTTTTCATCAGCTGATTATATTTTTTCAGCATTTTTTACTTTCCCAAAGAAGCTGTTTGTTATTATTTGAGAATATTTTCCTTTCTCATTAACGGATATAACAATCATGTTTTTATCGTTATTCAGTTCTGCAACACCTAAAATCCCTTCCATATCTTTAACGGGTAAATTTGAAATTTCCACATTAACTCTTACATAAGGGATTTTTTGACCTATTCCCGACAATTCTCCGTGTTTAACAACATCAACCTTATCTATCTTAAATAATTTGTACTTATATTTTTGTATGGAAGTATTAATTTTATCTTGAATATCAGCAGATTTAATATCATCTTTAGAAAAAATATTTTCGCTTTTCGGCTCAATCATAATCATTTTTTGCCCTGTAGCATTATGTTCAGCTATAATCATTCTGTTTTTTAATACTTTAAATGTTTTATCCACGCTGTATTCTTCATCTATTTGAGATAAGTCAATTAAATCTTTTGTTTTATCAATAATTTCTTCCTGAGATTTAGGCTGATTAATTTTTTCTTTTATAAAATCAATAACCCCTAAATGCAGAAGCCCGAAAAATACTAATACTGCAATAACTAATTTTATAATTAAACTTAAACAGCCTTTCATTAAAACTCCTTTATATTTTCTTGAAATATACTGATTTTTATAATACATTAAGTATAGCTATGATGTATGAAGAAATCAAGAATTCAAATAGTTGCGATGTTGATTTTAAACTTGCAACACCAATGTTTCAACAGTTTCTTTCAATAAAAAAACAATATCAAGGTGTTGTTCTTTTATACAGACTGGGTGATTTTTATGAAGGATTCTTTGAAGATGCTATTTTGTTCGCAAAAGAACTCGGTTTAACTCTTACCCATAAAGACGGCGGTAAGATTGGTAAAATTCCCATGGCAGGTATCCCTGTTAAATCTATTAACATGTATATCCCTAAATTATTAAATAAAAATTATAAGGTAGCTATATGTGAACAGCTTGAAGACCCTAAAGAAGCTAAAGGAGTTGTAAAAAGAGATATAGTAAAAACTATCACGGCAGGTACAATCACTGAACTTAACCTTTTAGAACCTACAGGTAATAACTACCTTGCAGCTTTAATTAATATTAATAACATTTATGGTCTTGCTTATACGGATATTACTACAGGTGAATTTAAAATAACAAAGGGGGCTTTGGAAGATATTTCATCCGAACTTGCCAGAATTAAGCCATCAGAAGTTTTAGGGCCTATAAAAAAACAAAAAATCCAGCCTTTTCAAATAGTACCGGAAGAAAAAATAAATCTTCCCGATTCAATTACATCCCTCTACCCTTGTACAAAAATTCCTTTAGCATACTTTGATGAAATTAACGCCGTTGAAAATATAAAAAAAGTGTTTAATGTAGTATCACTTGAATCATTCGGATATAATGAATACAAACCTGCTTTTTTAGCTGCAGGCGCAATTCTAAACTACCTGTTTGAAACTCAAAAAGGATTATTGCCTAAATTTGATGTTATAAAACCATACTCCGTATCCGAATATGTCTCAATTGATATTAATACAAGAAGAAATTTGGAATTAACTGAAACAGCACGAGAAAAAAATAAATACGGAAGCTTATTCTGGGCTATAGATAAGGTTAAAACAGTTATGGGTTCAAGACTTTTAAAATCTTGGATAACTCAGCCCATTAAAGATATTAACGAAATAAACAAAAGACAAGAAGCTGTTCAGGAACTTATTGATAATTCACAATCCAGAATTAATCTTGCTAACTTGCTTGAAAGATGCTCGGATATAGAAAGATTATCCGTAAAATTAACTAACGGTACTATTAATCCGAGAGATTTCATATCATTAAAAGATACTTTTCTTCTGATTCCGAATTTTCAAAGCATATTTAAAACATTTAAAAGTGAATATTTGAATAAATTTATACCTAACGGCGACGATTTATACGATTTTGCCGGAACAATACAAAGAACAATAATTGATGACCCGCCTGCTAATACAAAAGACGGAGGTTTTATTAAAGAAGAAGTCAGCTCTGAATTGGATTACTTTAAAAACCTTTTATCAGGCAGCGAAGAATGGCAGCAAAAATATGAAGAACAAGAACGTATTACAACAGGAATTAAAAATTTAAAAGTAAGTTATAACAGAAATTTCGGATTCTTTATTGAAATAACAAAATCTAACCTTAATCAGGTTCCTATGAATTACGTAAGGAAACAAACACTTACCAATGCCGAAAGATATACAACGGAAGAATTAAAAAAACATGAAAATGATGTTCTCTCGGCGAAATTAAAAATCATTGAATCAGAACAAAAAATATTCTCTGATTTGGTTGAATATTCAAAGTCTTTTGTTGATTTAATTAAAGAAACTTCTCATTTTATATCGGCAGCGGATGTTTTATTATCATTTGCAAATTGTGCAATAGAATCTGATTATGTAAGACCTGAAGTAACTGATTCAAATGAAATATATATAAAAGACGGACGTCACCCCGTCGTTGAAAAAATACTTCCTATGGGTCAGTACGTTCCTAACGATTTAAAAATAAAAGCAGATTCCAACAAACAAGAAGATACCCAATTTATGATATTAACAGGGCCTAATATGGCAGGGAAATCTACTTATATGAGGCAAAATGCACTTATAGTGCTTATGGCTCAAATAGGTTCATTCGTTCCGGCAAGTTATGCAAAAATCGGTATTACGGATAAAATTTTTACAAGAGTCGGAGCAAGTGACGATTTATCACTGGGTCAATCTACATTTATGGTGGAAATGAGCGAAACTGCTTATATATTAAACAGTGCTACGGAAAAAAGTCTTATCCTCCTTGATGAAATAGGACGTGGAACTTCTACTTATGATGGTGTTGCTATTGCCTGGGCTGTCGCTGAATATATAGCAGAAAAAATTAAAGCCAGAACTATTTTTGCTACTCACTACCATGAACTTAATGTTATGCCCAAAACATTTGATAGAATTAAAAATTACAGAATTACCATGGCAGAAGAAAACGGTGAAATAATCTTTTTAAGAAAAGTTATTGAAGGCTCTGCCAGTAAAAGCTACGGCATACAGGTAGCTAAAATGGCGGGTCTGCCGGAAATCGTTATTAATAAAGCACAAAATATGATGACAAAAATGCAAAAAGATTTATCTAAAGACTTATCCTCACGTAAATCAAAACAAAATTCCATTGATTCACCTCAATTATCATTATCGTTTGATTAGAAAGTCTCTTATGCTTAAGTTTGTTAAATATGATTCCGGTTTGTTTTTTATTATTACTCTCATTTTTTTATGTTTATTACCATTTTTCTTTTTACATCAGGGAATCTTATCTATTGACACCGGAAGAGAATTCTATCTTGCACAACAAGTTGTTAACGGAGAAATTCTCTATAAAAATATTTTTAATATTTATGCACCTTTTTCTTATCAGTTTAATGCAATATTATTTACACTTTTCGGACAGAAAATTAATACTCTGTATATCGCCGGTATTATAAATTCTTATATTATAGTTATTACTCTTTACTTCATTTCAAAACAAATCTTAAATAAATATTTCGCCTTTTTAACATCATCATTAACAATATTTTCTCTGGTCTTTACAACATTTTTATTTAATTCAAATATTACATACTCATACGGGCTTAGCTACGCTTTGTCGTCATTCCTGTTATCATTGTTATTCTTATTAATGTATCTGAAAACAGATAATAAAAAAATGGCATACTTTGCCTGCCTCTTTGCAGGATTAAGCATTATTAATAAATACGAATTTATATTATACTGCTTTGTTTTATTTTTTATACTTGTTAAACAACTTTCGCCAAAAGAAAAAATTAAATCGTTAATATGCTTTCTTGCATTCCCTTTATTGTCCTTTCAAGTTTTATTCCTGCAGGGACTTAATTTAACGGAATTAAAAACAGCTTCAATTTATATGCTGAGAATGTTTTCTGCACCTACTCTTCATTTGTTTTTCTTTAATGTACAGAATATTTTCCGCTTTTTAAACAAACCTGTTTTTTTACTGTTAGGACTTCTGCCTTTTATTAATCTAATAATGTTCATCTGCTTATATAAAAAAATTATTAATAATAAAATATTATTCACATTTTCATTATCGGCAATATTAGCTTCAATAAAATTTATAATGTTTTTAAATTCGGAACACATGGGTGCGTTTGTACTCCCGATTGTTATATTAAATACATTGGTTTTACTAAAACAAACTAAAATAACTTCAAATATACAATACTTAATTCTGATTGCCCTGATATTATTTTTTGCGGATAAAGATTTCAGCTCGCTTTCAGAGAGAAACTATCTGCTTGAAACAGAAAAAGGAAATATATATACCTATAAAAAAGACGGAATGCCTATTAAAAATATTTCAGAATATATAATTAACAATACACAAAAAGCAGACACCGTCCTGGTATTACCGGAAGGAGCCATGATTAATTTTATTACCGGCAGAAAATCAGATAATCATTATCATTCATTAATCCCGTTATATTATCTTGACATATTAAAAGAAAAAAATATTTTAACTCATTTTGAAGAAAATAAACCTGAATATATTGTTATAACTCCTTTAAGTACAATTGAATACGGATACAAAACTTTTTGCGATTATGCACAAAATTTTTGTGAGATGATAGAAAATAATTATTCATTAGTACAAGAAATTAACAGAAACAAAATATATAAAAGAAAGAATATATAATGCATCAAATAGCTTTAATAAATCACGGCTGTGCAAAAAATTTGGTTGATTCCGAATTAATGCTGGGAGAACTAATAAAAAATAATTTTAGAATAACACTTGATGAATCAAAAGCTGATATTGTCATAATAAATACCTGCTCTTTTATTCACGACGCAGAAAAAGAATCAGTACAAAGTATTTTTAACATGATTAACGCAGGGAAAAAAGTTATAATAACAGGATGTTTAGCTCAAAAATATAAAAAAGAATTACAAGAACTTATACCTGAAGCAATAGGATTTGTAGGAATTTCAGAATTAAATAAAATATCCGAAATAATAAAAAAGATAACAAAAACAAAAGAACAAGTTTATGAAGTAAGTGAAACACCAATATATAATTATCCTGAGAATATAGAACGCCAGCAAATAACAATGGGGGCAAGCTCATACGTAAAAATAGCAGACGGATGTAATTTTCAATGCGGATACTGCGTTATTCCTCAAATACGAGGACCTTATAAGTCAAGGAAAATGGAAAATATCATAGAAGAAGTTAAAAATCTCGTAAAAAAAGGAGTAACGGAAATTTGTCTTATTGCTCAAGACACTACAAGCTACGGTAAAGATATATATTCTAAACCATCTTTGAAAGAATTACTTATTGAACTTAATAAAATAGAAGCTTTATGCTGGATAAGAGTTTTATATACATACCCAACAATGCTGGATGATGAGCTTTTAAAGACTATCAATAAACTTGATAAAGTAGTTAAATATATAGATGTTCCTCTCCAGCATGTTAGTGAAAATGTATTAAGACTTATGAACAGACCTGTTTTAGATTACAAAAAACTTATCCGAAAAATAAGGAAATATATACCTGATGTTGCAATAAGAACAACATTTATCACAGGCTACCCCGGAGAAACAGAAGAAGATTTCAAACAGCTTTATAATTTTATAGAAGAAATGAAACTTGATAGAGTAGGTATTTTTGAGTATTCAAAAGAAAAAAATACAATAAGTTATAAATTAAAACCGCAAATAAGTGCGAAAGTAAAAAAACAAAGAAAAAAATCATTAATGCTTCTTCAGCAAAAAATATCAAAATCATTAAATGAAAAAATGATTGGAAAAAAAATTGACTGCATAATCGAATCAATAAATGATAACGGAATGGTTATTGCAAGAACATATAAAGATGCACCCGAAGTGGACGGTATAATTTATATAAATACAACAACTCCCGTTATCCCCGGTGATATAATTACCGCTAAAATAACGGGAGCTGTAGAATATGATTTACAAGGTCAATATTAAGCGTCTACTTTTTCTTTTGCAACCTTGTATTTTAATACACGTCTGTCTCTGATTGCATCCGGATTAACTTTTAATAACTTCTCAATTACAAACTCTGCATCTTTTTTATTATTTCTTTTATAATAAAGTCCTGCAAGTTTTAAAGCTACTTCAATATTTTCAGGATGTTCTTTTTGTAATTCTTTTAATTTTTCAAAACCACGACCGATTCTATTCATTCTTAAATCCAAAAATGATTCAAGTATTTCAGTATCCATATCAATATATAATTCTTGAGCAAGATTTAAATATTTTAAAGAAGTATCGTATTCTTTTAATTTATAGTAATTTGCCGCTAAATTATATAAAACTACGAATTGATTTTGTAAATCATTAGAAGTTTGAGGTAAAACATTATTTAAAATATAGTTTGAACGTGCATATTGTTTCTTTAAACCGTAGTTAATAGCTAAATCAACCCAGTTAACAATGTTTCTTTTATCATGTTTTAAATTTTCCATTAATCTTAGGATTTCATGGTCAAAGTTTTCACCGGGATAATCGGTTATAATATAATGATAAAACATATTATTATAATCGCTCTCTTTTAAAGGAACATTAATAGCATCAGGAATCATTCTGTATAGTAATCTTAAAGTATTAATATCTCTTTCGGTAATAGGTCTTTCAAAAGTATCGTCACCAATATAATCGTAACCGATATACATAACATCTTCAGGATGAGAGCTGTGACCGAACAAACCTAAAGCATGCCCGATTTCATGCTGAATAACACCTCTGATTTTTTCTATAGGATAATAATTACCTGAATTATCAGAAGCTTTTATTTTAATATCCATTCTGTTCAAAACATCACCACGCATTAAAGGAGTGGTAATACCTGCTCTTAAAGGTTCAAAATTATTTTTTGAAGATACATCATCAACAAAATCAAGAATAATATCAGCATCACGTGAAGATGATACTTCTCTAAAGTTTATCAAATTGCCGGATGCATCTTGCCAATGCTGAAATTCATTTCTCGCAACATCTATAAATTCTTGAGGAACTCTTTTTGAATTTTGAACATAAAATTTTACAGGTTGAGAATTATTCCATCTGATAAGCTGGTTTTCATACAAAACATTATCAATATAATTAGGGCCTGCTTGTCCGTCTAACTGACTTCTCATATCAAGAAGAATTTTTTCAGCAATTTCAGAAGCATCTTCAACATCATCTAACTGAGCTATTTCATATAAAGCTTTTTGATTTTCAAAAGTAGGCGGAAGTTTTGATAATGCAAGCGCTTGAAAATATATCGGTTTATTTTCATAAGGTCTTAAAGATTCAACCTTCTTAAATATGCTTAATGCTTTTTGAGCATCACCGTTATTAAGCGCTCTCTGCCCGTCTTCCATTAATTTATCGGGCAAAACATTTTTTACGAAAACAAATACTGCTATACATATAATTATAACAATACCTATTAACAGAAACAATCTTGAAGCATTTGTTTCTTTTCGTTGTTTCATTTCTTCTGTTTCGGAATTTTCAAATTCCACTAAATTTTCATTTCGTCTTGTTGCCATATATTCTCCTTTTGTTATTTATTTAACTCCAGTAATTCGGATAATTTATTCGTATCAAGCTTAGATAATAATTCGGCATTACCTTTTATTTTAAAATATTCTTCAAATTTCGGGGTGGTTTTTATGTTATATGAACGCCCGTTTTTATCTTTTTTTCTTGATATTAGTCCTTTTTTCTCAAGCTCCTGAACGTGGTCATAAGCTGTTGAACCTCTTAATTCCTTTAATTCAGACTGCCTTATTGGTTCTTTTAATGCGATAACGGTTAAAGTTTTTAAAGCAGCATTTGAAATATCAACAGGACATAATTTTTCAACTATATCCATAAATTCTTCTTTTACTTGAATTATATATCCGTCTTCATCATCTATTTCAAGCGCACCGTCACGTGATGAATAATCCATAATCAATGAAAGCATTGAATCTTCTACCTCTGATTCATCCGCTTCCAATATTTCCGAAATTTCTTTCAAGCTTACCGCTTTGCCCGTAACAAATAAAACAGCTTCAATTCTAGACTTTAAATCCATATTACCGCCTATGCCGTTTCCTTTTGCTCTGTTTCTTCGTGCTTCGATTTTATTACATATAAATCAGAATAAAATTCTTCCTGTTGTATTTCAAAATCACTTTCTTCCGTCAAAAACAGAAGCGAAATATAAGCCGTAACTTCATCCAAACCTAACAATGTCAGAGTTTTTAACTCGACTTTTTCTTCTTTTTGGAATATATTTACAAGATTTTCATAAAGTATCTTCATTCCGCTTTCAATATACTCTTCCTGTGCAAGGTTAATGATATCGTCAGTTGAAAGATTCTTATAGCTGTGAACTCTTCTTTTTGCACGTTCCAAAGAATTTTTAAATTTTTGTTTTCTGTCCAGTTCTTCATAAAATTCTAACTGTCTAATCAAATCTTTTAAAGTTACAATTCTGTTTCTGTTTACTTTTACGCTTGTTCTTCTTTGAATAATATCATTAATAGGAATTACATTATCCGCAAAGTCCTGATAATACGAGTCATCCACGGGTGATAAATCATCATCAAAGAAATCATCCTGTTGATTTTGTTGTGATTCAAAGTCCATCGGATCAAGTCCGACTAATATATTTGACTTTAATTTCAGAAGAACAGCAAGAAAAAATAATGCTCTTGAGCTGGTTCTAAGATTATTTGACTTACTTTCTGCCAAATGAAGCATATATTTATTTGCGATATCAGCTATATCAATATTCCAAGGATCAATTTTTCCTTGTTTTGCCATTTGTACGAGTATTTCTATACCGTCCGCTTCTTCCTGAGGACTGTCTAATATTGAATCGGG
>CANROV010000034.1 GCA_947632315.1 Candidatus Gastranaerophilales bacterium | reverse complement strand
ATGCGTGGGTTCGAATCCCACCACCCGCCCCATTTTTATACTTAATCAAACTTTTTTTATTAATTTGTATGTATTAAATTTAGTATTTAAATCTTTTCTAAAGCTGGATTTGTGTTTAGTTTGGAGCATGTCATAATTAATTAAACCGTGTGATTGTATATATGGAGAGGACAAAATGAGCAGAATTTGCAAATTTTTAGATGAAGAAATTCATTTTGCAAGCAATAGAATTGTTCCTTGCGGGTCGAGTGTTTGGGATAATGAAGGTATAAATGCAGAAAAATATTTTATAAAACCTGATATAGAAGGGGAAAATACTGATTTTCAATACTATTTTAAGAAAAGGAACAAATATATTGAAATGTTTAAAAATGAAGCTGAAAGTGGCATTCCTGAATTTTGTAAACATTGTGAAAAGTTTGTTCCAAAAGAATATAATGCGAATACTGAACATAAACATAAATTTTTAAAAATTAATATATATAACAGATCAACCTGTAATTGTAAGTGTGTATATTGTTGTTTAGCAAATTATGGGGATGAATCATTGTTTATAAAAAACAATTCTGAAAAAACATATGATATCAAACCTATATTATCTAAAATGGATGAGTTAAACATTGTGGAAGATGGAGTTGAAATTGCTATATTTGGAGGTGAGTGTACAACTTATCCAGAAGAACTTGATTATATAGTAAACTGGGGCGAAAAATATAATGCAAAATTTATTATTCTATCTAACGGTATAATTTATAATAAAACTTTTGAACGGTTAGCTAAATCCGGGAATGTTGAATTTCGTTTTTCAATTGATTGCGGTACAAAAGAAAAATTTGAAGAAATAAAAAGAGTCAAAGTTTTCGATCAAGTTGTTAATAACATAGAAAAATACTGCAAATTATCCAAAAGTAATTCAAATGCAGTTATTCAATTAAGATATTTGCTGTGTCCAAGTATAAATGATGATATTAAATATATTAAAGATTTTTTTGAATTAGCATTAAAACTAGATGTTGACTTAGTTATACTAGGATTTGAACGTTTTTGGATACAAAAAAATACTGAAAAACCTATTCCTTTAAAAATAAAACAAATCATTAAGTATTATTTAGACAAAAACAATTATAAAAATTTGAAACGTGATATTGATACAAGCGATGTATATGATTATTGGTATGAAAAACTTCTAAAAGAAATAAATACTCCTATTACTTTTAATTTTTATGAATGGTTGATAACAAAATTGCATATCAACAGTTTTAAAAAGCATATAAGATAAAACTTAATAACAATAAAAAGTTTATTTATAAAGAAAAAATCAATCTATATTTTCATTTTAATTAATGTTATAATTATAAATAGTAATTTTATTTTTTTATGGGGAAATAAAAAATTAATGAAATATAAATGTTGTAATTATTTATTGCATCAAATAGTTTTTGACCAAACAGAGATTAAACCTTGTTGTGCTACTTCGATGAATAATGAAAGTGCTGTTTTTATTAGTAATTTTTCGGGAAGAGATTTTGATATAAAACATTATATTGAACAAAGAAGTAAATATATAGAAATGTTTAAAAATGGAAATATTCCGGAATGCTGTAAAAATTGCCCAATTATTGAAGAAAATGAATGGGATGAAAATGATTTATATTTTGACAGAATTATAGTTTCTAATATTGCTAAATGTTCGTGTAATTGTATTTATTGTGTATATACATATAATAATCCCGAAATGAAAGAATATTACAATACACGAAAACCTTATGACATTAAGCCTATTTTACTATCATTAAGGAATAAAAATCTTTTAAAAGATAACTTCTTACTAATCATAGGCGGAGGTGAATGTACTGAATATCCTGCAGGGCTTTTAGATTGGCTTTTATATTTTACAAGTGCAAATAATGGAAGAATACAAATTTTAAGTTCAGGAATAAAATATTCTAAATCAATTGAACAATTCTTAAAATACGGGAATTGTGAATTAATTATTTCACCCGATTCCGGTACTAAAAAAACTTATGAAAAAATTAAAAGAGTTAAAGCTTTTAATAATGTTTGGAATAATTTAAAGAAATATATATTTGCTTCAAGTTTAAATGAAAAAGCATATATTGAAATAAAATATATTATTATTCCTGATGTTAACGATAATATATTAGAAGTAAAAAATTTTTTGGATAAATGTAAAACGATTAATTGTAAAAATATACATTTAGATATTGAACATTATTGGTATTCTAAAAACAAAGAAAAATCTGTACCGGAAAAAATAAATCAAATTCATCAATATATAAAACAAAATAAAGGAAATTTAAACTTAAATTATTCGGCAGAAACATATTTATGGCTAAACCAAAATCACGGTTAAAATTCACCATTTATATCAGTTTCAATAATCTTTCTCTAACTTTTATTTAAACTAAAAGTATTTTTTGTTTGTAAAGTTAAATCTTAATTTATTTACACCGGCAATTGATTCAAAAATAGCTTTCAATTATTAATTATGTAAACATTTAAAAGCCTGTACCAGAAAGAATTTCAAGGTTTTTGCCCATTAGAAAATTAACATTTATGTTTATAATTCATTTAATCGTGGAATAGAAATAAAATAAGTGTTTATTAAGTTTTGGTATTGGAAAATGAAAAAGAATAATATTAAAGATAGAGTAAATAGTATAAAAATGCATATGGGGGGGGGTAGTAAAGCATTAGCAGCTGCTGCACTTATTATTTGTATGTGCAATAATACAGTTTTTGCCGAAGCAACAAAGCATGAAACCACTCTCTCAGATAAGAGCGGATATACATTAACACCTTCAACTGAGAAGGAAAGCAACGTATATGCTTTTAAATATAATCCTGAAACTAAAGATTTAACAGTTGAGTATTATGAAATTGATATAAAAAGAGATTTGCAAGGAACAGGCGATCAAGTTCAATATTATACATGGAAAAAAGATGAATATGGCAGAGATGTTTTAGAAAAATCAACCAAAAAAACCAGTTATGAAGTTCATTATGATAGTAATGATCATTATGAAAAAAATAGTTCATTACATGTAACTTCAGGTACGTCGCATGGCTCAATTCATATGGATTTTATAGGGAACCATATAACAGAGGGTACGCATTACGGAAACGGTATATACAATGAAGGTACTATAACCGATATAGTCGGTGATTTTATACATAATTACAGCCAAATAAAAGATAGCGGAGTAAATAACGGAGGTTCAATTTATAACTCCGGAAAAGGTCATATAGATTCAATAAAAGGAAACTTTATAGGTAACTTCATCAGTGCGGAAGTTGATTCAAACGGCGGTGCCATTCGTAACGGTGATAGTTCTAAAGAAACAAAAGCAAGTATAAACAGCATAGAAGGTAATTTTATTTCAAACTATGCAAGGTCAACAGGTAAACATAACGGATACGGCGGTGCTTTATATAATACTAACAGCACAATAGGAACAATTACCGGTGATTTTATAGACAACCAAGCATACGCAAATAAATATGCGGATGGCGGTGCTATATTTAACGGAGCTAATTCCACATTAACAAAAATAAAAGGCGATTTTGTAGGCAACAGCGCAAGCGGAAATCAAGGGCAAGGCGGTGCTATATTTGATATTTCCGGAATTTCCAATATAGAAGGTAATTTTATTCATAATTATACGGAATCAACAGGCGATAAGCATGATGATGATGATAAAAAAGAAACTCCCGATGTACCTGTAAGCTCTCAAGGCGGTGCTTTATATGAACTTGCAAGAAGCGGAAATGTTGAAATCACGGGAGATTTTTACGGCAACCACGCAAATTCAACGAATCATGAAAGCCAAGGCGGTGCCGTATATGCAAAAGCAAATACAAAAGATAAGAATTTCACACTTAACAGTGATTTTTACCACAATTATGTCATCGGAAAAACAGGCGCACAAGGCGGTGCTGTTTATAATGAAGAATCCTCCGTTGTTAATTTATACGGAAAAGAATATTTCCTTAACTATGCCAAAACAGAAGACGGCAACGCATTTGGCGGTGCTATTTACAATAAAGGTAATTTAAATTTTAAAGACAATGCTATATTTATTCAAAACTTCGCTTTAAACGAAAAAGGAGAAGCAAAAGGCGGTGCCATTTATAACGACGGTAACATTACCAATTTAAATAATGTTACGTTTTCTGAAAACTATGCCGTAACACATGGTTCAGAAGCTCATGGCGGTGCTATCTATACAAATCAAGATTTAACAATATCTGCAAATAATGGCGGAATTTCTGAATTTACTAATAACTATATACAAGTTTCCAACGATAAAA
The DNA here is from genome assembly GCA_947632315.1 of Candidatus Gastranaerophilales bacterium. GTDB lineage: Bacteria > Cyanobacteriota > Vampirovibrionia > Gastranaerophilales > Gastranaerophilaceae > Avigastranaerophilus. The sequence goes on along the minus strand of CANROV010000034.1, from coordinate 10,432 downwards.
CACAAGAAGCTATCTATGTTAATGGAGATAAAACCTTAACTTTAAATGCAACAAATAAAGGTAAAATCCTTTTTAATGATATTATTAACGGTTCTGACGGCTATAAGCTAAAAATAACCGGAGATAATAATTCAACAGTTACTCTAAATAATAAAATTATTAACGCAAATGCTACTTTAGAAAATGTAACACTTAATTTGGGTGCTGAAGCCGATATCTTTAAAGATTCCGTTCTTACCGTTAACAGCGGTATTGTTAACACCGCAAATTCAGAATTTACTGACTACAAATTTAAAGGACTAAATTCTAACGGAACCGGTAAATATAATATTGATATACAATTAAACAGCGACTCTGAAAATGATAAAGCAGATACTTTCACTATAACTGAAAGTTCATCAGGCGGTTTTATTGATTTATCAAGTATTGTTGTAAATGTTCTTGAAAATTATAAAGAAGGCGCTCAAGATGAAGAAGTGCATATTATTCAGATTATTAAAGCAGAGAACGAAAATATTCAGCTAAAACTAAACGGAGACATAAAAACCGTTAAAGAAGCAACTGCTGAAATGACCAGTGATGATATACTTGCAAAAGAGTTCGGCTTATATACAACAAAAACAAAAAACGACAGTATTAAAGTCGCAGGCTGGAGAGATAACTTAGCTGCTTGGGCTGAACTTGAAGTTGATGATAAAACAGCTAAAAAGTTTACTTTAAAAGATGGCGATACTCAAAAACTTACAAGAGATATTGAACAGTTCGCAGGTAATAATTTTGAAATTATCGGCGAAGGTTCAAATATATTAGATGTTAATCATAAAAATTTATTCTCCGATATTCAGGAAAAACAAAAAGTTTCTTTATCAAATTTATCATTACAAAATGCTGATAATGTAAATAATAATGGTGATTTAAATCTCAACAATGTTGCACTTGAAGATTCATCAGTAATTAATAACAATAAGAACCTTAAAATTGAAGGTGAAACAAATATTTCAGGCACAATCACAAGTGAAACCGGCGGAAATATGAAGCTTGATAATGCGACTGTTAAAATCACCGGTAAAGTTGAAAATCAAAAAATAGATAATAATAAAAGCACAACAACTCTTGTTAATGTAAATGATTTCACAAATAACGCACTTACAATGAACGGCGGAAGTTTTGAAATTACTAATCTGGGCTTAAATAATTTACATTTGACAGATTTAAGTTTGAATAACGGCGATATCAATATTGATATGGTAGATGTAGACCTTAGAAATGCCCAAATGGGCAGAATTACAGCCGATGATTATACTATTGGCGAAGGTTATAACGGAAAAATTAATGTCAAGGATATGAATATCACTAGTGATTCATTATATATGCAAACGGTTGTTGATTTTGCAGATGAATCAGTAAAAGACTTTGTTCATACCCAAATTGCCGAAGCACCGACTCCGGGACAACAATGGAACGTATATTCACCAATTTACAAATATACTGTTGAATATTCTGCTGACGGAACACACGGTAATAACGGTTACTTTGTCTTTTCAAGAGGAAATACTCCGACAGGAAATGCTTCCGACGGATTTAACCCTGCCGTATTACCTTCCAGCGTAGCTTCTGAAGCAGGCGGATACGCTGCTATGAATCAGACATTTAATTATGCATTCCAGCACGCAGATACATTCTCTGCCCTGCCCGCAATTGAAAGATATGCTCTGATTAATTCCAATAAATATGCTATTAACGATTTTGAAACTTTAAGCTACAATTCAAATGAAATAAACAGTAACGGTGCTTGGGTAAAACCTTATGCAACATTTGAACGTATTCCGCTTAAAAACGGCCCTGATGTAGATACTATTACTTACGGTACTTTAGTAGGTATTGACGGTGATATAAAATCTCTGAAAAACGGCTGGGTAACTGTTTCTACAGGCTATATAGGTTATAACGGTTCAAGCCAGCACTATAGCGGTGTAACAACTAACCAAAATGGCGGTCTGTTAGGTTTAACCCAAACCTTCTATAAAGATAACTTTTTCACTGCAATTACTGCTTCCGCAGGTGCTTCCGTTGCCGATTCATCTACAATGTATGGTACTGAAGACTTCGCTATGTTATTATCAGGTATTGCGTCTAAATCAGGCTACAGCTTTGAATTTAAAGACGGAAAATTTGTTATTCAACCTTCTCTGCTCCTTTCTTATACTTTTGTTAATACATTCGATTATACAAACTCGGCAGGCGTAAGAATTGAATCTGACCCGCTTCACTCTATACAAGTTCGTCCTAATGTTAAATTTGTGTTAAATACGGAATCAGGCTGGCAGCCCTATATCTCAGGCGGTTTTGTTTATAATGTCATGGATAAAACTGAAACAGTCGCAATAGATGGTGTTACAGATGATGTAAGACTCCCGAATATGAGTGTTAAACCTTATGCAGAATATGGTGCAGGTATTCAAAAACGTTGGAAAGATAAATATACCGGATACGCTCAAGCTATGGTTCGTAACGGCGGAAGAAACGGTGTTGCTCTATCATTCGGCTTCAGATGGACGTTAGGTGATGATAATAATTCCGTTGAAAAAGTTGATTCTAATGTTAAAAAGAATAATAATTTTATTAATAAAATTACTAAGTTCTTCGGTGAATATTTTAAATTAGGTAATTCCGCTCCGGTAGAAAATAATTCAAAAAAATATATGTAGATAATTATTTACGCAAAAAATTTAATCCTTTATACTACCTTTCTTGATAATACATTTAGCTTCATAAAAAAGTATTATAAAAAAGGTTAATAAAAGGAGAATATTATGAAAAAATTTGTTGTTAGATTCGGCGGAATAATTGTCGATATTATGGCAATATTAACACTTGTCGGATTAATTATTTCTACTGTTATGATGGTCGGCTCGCAAGGACTTTGGGCAGGATTAAGCGTTCTTTGGGCAGGACTTGTAAGCTTTGTTTTTGTTTTCTTCTTAATTTATCTTGCTATGTCTATCAACGATAAATTATCCAAAATGAATATCGAAAATTGCCCCAGATAATTAAAAAATAAGCAGAAAAATACAAGCAAGATTCATACCGCTTTTGCTTATTCATCGTTTTGTAAACGCAATTTAATCCATTATCTCAAATAATAAAATGGACTTACCAAAAGGTAAGTCCATTTTATTAGCGAGAGACGAGGCTCGAACTCGCGACATCTTCCTTGGCAAGGAAGCATTCTACCACTGAATTACTCTCGCACTTTGTACTTGTCTTTATTATACATGTACAATTTATTTTTTCAAGTGGTTTTATTAAACTATTTCCCCGTTAATATATCAAATATATTTCTATACCTTACTGTTGTTACACTTCCGTCTGATTCTTCTATTACTCTTTCTTGTTTCGCTTTTGTATAACTTGAATCAAAATAATTTATTACCGAATTAACCCATCCTGCTTTACATGCTACTATTATTAGAACAATTACAACTATCCAGCCAAAAACTTTACCCATTTTTTTTACTCCTTTTTTTATTTGATTATCACATAATAAAATAATTTATTTTTTCGATTTAGTCAAATCATCATTTTTATATATAAATGGTTTTACAAAGTTAAATGTACCTATTACTGATAAAACACTGCCTAAAATTGTAAGTCCTTTAGATAAATTACCCTTTTTTAATATGCCTGATACAGCATTTAATGCAGTACCCGTCGTAAAATATAAATAGCCTTTAAAAATTGCTCTCGGCACCGTTACCATGTCATTTACATCTTTGGGATTAATTACTTTTTTACTGAATATATCCAATATATCAGGTTTAATATTACTGTTCTTTACTGCCGGATTATTCGTCTGAGTATTTTTTATCTGTTCTTTAGACTGATTTAATTCCCCTTTTTCAGATTTATTATATTCTTGGCTATAGTTATGTATTATATTCATTCTCTTATACCTGTTTTTTTATTAAAAAATCAAACAAAAAATAATTTGTTATATTATTATATAGGAATATAAAGGATTTATATTTTGGACATAATTAATAATGAATTAAATAAGTTAGATGAAATTCTTAATAGTGAACTTTCTATAGAAAATCTATCTGTTTCTTTAGATATTAAAAATTTTGTTTTATCCAAGTCAAAAAAAATAAGAGCTTCTTTAATTTTTTTATTAACTAAAGCATTAAATTTAGATTGTTCTTTAGAAATATACAATCTTGCCTGCGCTGTTGAACTCCTGCATAATGCTACTTTAATTCATGATGATATTATTGATAACTCTGATTTTAGAAGAGGAAATTTATCTTTGAATAAAAAATTAGGAAATAATTTAAGTGTTTTATCGGGTGATTTAATACTTTCTATTGCTATGAAAAAGCTTGCACAGTGCAACAACCCTGAAATTATTAATATATTTTCAAATTCACTGTTTAACATGTGTAAAGGCGAAATAAATCAATATTTTACCATTAATCAAATTCCTGATTATGATAAATACTTAAATAAGTCAAAAGATAAAACTGCTGAACTTTTTATAGCTTCTCTTTATTCCCTTTGTAAATTAAAAAATATTAACAATTCAAAAGAAATTATTAATTTTGCCTCTAACTTTGGCATAGCATTTCAAATTAAAGATGATTTAATAAATATTCTTAAGACGGATACCTCAAAACCTTGCTTTAGTGATATTTATAACGGAATATATACTCTTCCCGTTATTTATCTTGCTCAAAAAATTCCTATCCCTCAAACCAAAGAAGATATTATAAAAGAATTAAAAAATCACCCTGAAGTTATTGAACAAACATTATTAACTATCAAAAAGTTCACAAATAATGCTATCAATTCAATATCATTTATTCCTGAGAATACATATAAATCAGCAATAATAACCCTTGCAAATAACTTATATCTTTCCTAAACGCATTAATAAAACAGCTCTGCCTATAAATCTGTCTTTTTTAAGCACACCCCAATATCTGGAATCAGATGAATGACCTCTATTATCACCCATCATAAAATATTCATCTTTTCCAAGCACCATAGGCCCGCATAATATCGTGCCGTCACATACGGGATATTCCTTAGAATCTTTTATATAAGTTTCTTCCAGAGGAACATCATTTATTAATACCGTAAATGAACCATCAGAATTATTTACTATCTCAAATTTATCACCCGGTTCACCTATAACACGCTTTATAAATGCTATATCATCACAGAAAAATCCTGTTAATCTTTTAAACAAAGCAATAGGATTATTACTTAAAACAGTTGAAGGTGGATAAAATACCATTATATCACCTCTTTTTGGAGATTTGGAAAATCTTGACATCCTTTCAACAAATACTCTATCACCTTCAATTAATGTCGGTTTCATTGAACCTGACGGTATCCACCTTATTTCACCAATAAAATACCTTATTATTATTACGGCAATAATTACAAATACTACGGTATCAATTAGCTCCATAAAACCTGCTTTGAATTTTTTCCCTTTTTCAACAAATTCCTCTTTGGTTAAGGTTTTTATCGATTTGAAAAAGTTAAAAAATGAATATTCAAAATTAATTAAAGCTTTAAAAAAATCTAAAATTGAATCTTTGAAATCAACAATAAAAGAATACCACTTTCTTTCTTCCCCTTCAGATTCATCTTTTGCTAATATAATTTTTAAGGCATCTTTAAATTCTTCAAAAGTCATTTCGCCTAAAAATTTTTTCATAATTTCTCCTCGGATGATACTTAACAATTATCAAATAAATTATTTTATTTTTCAATAGTTATTTCAACTATTAATAAACAGTCAAATTAATAATTTTCTTCTAAAAATTCTATTAAAAAATCCAAAGCTTTATTTGAAAAAGCATATTTCATAATTCGCCTGTATAATAAAGAGTTTGCCTCAAATTTCAATACTTTTGCAAATTTCTCATTAGCAGCAGCCATATATATAAGCCCCACCTTTTTTGTTTCTGTTGCACCTAACGGCCCGGCTATCCCCGTAGTTGAAAGTGCTATATCGCAATTATATCTTTTTAAAAGTCCTTGTGCCATATCCAGAGCAACTTCACTGCTTACTACTCCGTAATTTTCTATATCATCCTTATTCACATCCAATAATTGAACTTTGGCACTATTTGCATAAGTAACAAAATTTTGAAATGTATACGCACTTGAACCTGATATATCCGTTAATCTTGAACTGATAAGCCCGCCCGTACAAGATTCCGCTACAGAAAGTTTTAATGCATTTCTTATTAACAGTTTCGCAATTTTTTTCTCTCGTGATTGCACTACGATAGTACCAAGATTTTTGATTAAAAATAAACTATTTACTATTATTTGCTTTAAAACCATATTAATATGCCGGCATATCTATAGGTTTTATCAATTGTACTTGAAGGGTATCACCTTGGTTTAACGAAATATCTTCACCTTTTTTGAAAATATTAACTATTGAATCACCTATAAAATAAATACCTGCAACAGGTGTACAAACTACAGCGGTAATAGGAGCCATAACATATTTAGGTGTACCGTTCCATAATTCATCACCTTTATCCCAAGCCCAAGTTGTAGGCTTTACTACTATATTCTTTGTAGTATCAAGCGTTTTATCAAATGCCGTCATATAATTTGTATTGGACCTTAATGCACCGTCTATTGTTACGTTTGGATTTCTGTATATCCCTGCATAAAAAGGAACCTGTTTACCTGTTGAGCTTACTATATGGTCAAAATATAAACGTATAATTCCGCCTTTATAAAGCATTTTCGGTGATTGAACCTCTTCTATTGAGCCTCTTATTACACTTCCTTGAGGAATTACTATTTCATTATTAACAATAACATTATTAATAACCATCATATCAAACCTATCGCCGACAGCCATTGTTGAAGAGCTTACAGGGTCTAATAATTTTAAACTTATTATGGTACCTGCAGGAACTCTTTTGGTTTTAATATTGGCATTCATCTTTTTTTCAAGAGTTTCAGCAAAAATCTGACCGCACCCTAAAGTAACAGCCATAATAAAAATTATGAAAATTGATAATATTTTTTTCATTTTTTCCCTTCCCTAATCTATATCAGTAATTGATATTTTACCAAATTTAGCGGATAAATCATCGATATGATGAATAATATACATGTAAGGTTCAGCATCTTTTTCATCTAAATCTATCAAAGCACCCCATTCAGCTCTGCCGTGGTGGGCTGCTATCATTTTTGCTATGTCTTTAAATCCGTTATTCATGCATATTGAAAATCCCCACTGTGAATGCGTTCTCCAGTCTTTTTTGAACTCTTCGTTATATTCAATAAGACCTGTTTCCATATCTACATCATATTCAAATATTTTTCCGAAATCATGCAGAATGCAAGCTGCATAAACATTATCGGGATTTATTTTATTATTACATTTTTCAAGCAGGTTTTTTGATATATCAAGACATTCATAAGTATGCTCGATAAGCCCTCCGATATAGTTATGGTGCATAAGTTTTGCGGCAGGTGCCGTTTTAAACTCTTTTTCATGTTCAAACAATAATGATGACACAAATTCAGCCAATTTTTTATCACTTATTTCATTAACATAAACCATTATTTTATTGAACAATTCATCTCTTTGAGCTTCATCCAGCCCTGTTTTTGCTTCTTTTATTAGTTTAATTTCGGAAACAAGACAATTATTATACTTCTCATTATATGTTCCGGTTACAATCTTTATATGATTATTAGTTCTAAAAATTTTTGAATCAAGTCTGTTAAGGGTTTCTTCCCACAAAATACAGTTTAAAAGAGAAGAATCATCTAAATTCTTTACCTGAAGTTTTCCCATTTTAGAACCGGCTTTTGTATCACCTATAGCAAATGTCACAACTTCATAAACAGCATTTAAATCTAACATAATTTCTTCCTTTTTTGTAATCATTATACATCAAACATTAATGAACTTTAGAATTTATTTTAACAAAATTTTTTATATAAAACTTGGTAAAAAAGGAGCAAAAAGGGCGTTTTAACTTTAAACCTTTAAATTCCATAACTTTCAAATCTTTTGCGACTATTGAAATCGAATCCGATTTTTTATCCACAATACAAGAAGGCTGATTGTGAGTAATTTCAGATTTTATTATATATTCTTTAAATTCAAAAAATTCATCATTATAAGCAATATGACATTTAAGCCAAGGACTGAGCGCTCTTATTCTTCTTGATATTTCGTCAGATGTTTCATTATTAAAATCCAAAATTGATTCTCTAATATTAATTTGAGGCTGATAAGAAGCTTCTTTTTCATTTTGAACCTGTGCTTTTTCAATTTTTTCCAAAAGATTTTCCAGAAGAATTTTAAGTTCTTTTCTTGCCAAATCACAGCACCTTAACTTTAAGCTTAAACCTGTATCGGTGTCTAATATATCAGTTTCAGCCTGATGAAGAATTTCACCCGTATCATAATTTAAGTCCATTAAATGAAATGTAATACCCGTAGTTTTTTCACCTGATAAAATAGTCTGATAATACGGGTTAGGGCCTCTATGTTTCGGAAGCAGTGAAGGATGAACATTTATGCAGGCTATTTTTGGAATATTAATAACATCTGCTTTTATTTTTTCACTCCAAGACCCAACCAAAATAACATCAGGATTAAGCTTTTTCAGTTCTTTTTTAAATTTTTCACTATTAACGGAAGGTGCATATATTTCTTTTAAATTTAAGGATTTTACAAAATTATAATCGTTTGACGGCAGGAATATATCATTTAACATTCTTTTAAATGCTGATTTTTTAAGGTTATCAGAGCGAAAGACACCCGCAATTTGACAAGAAGCATCTAATGCCCCTAATATAAGCGAATGAAACATTTCTCCATAACCTATAATAAATATTCTCATACTTTTATAATATTTGTTTTAAGAAATAATGTAAATTAAGTATATGTTTTTGTAATAAAAAGTTTAAAATACTTTTAATATGTATTATTTTTTTATTAAAATGATATAAGAAAGCGAAGGTATTTTTGAGCGGAAATTTTAACGATTTAGAAACAACAGCAAGAAAAACAGCTATTATTCAAGAAAGAATGGGGCTTGTGTCAGGGCATATGTACAGACAATTTCTTGAATATCAACAATCTAATGCTAATACCTCATTTTTATTTGATAAAATGATTGAAAACATGGCATATACGGTTGAATATCTTAAAAAATCCTTTGCAACAAGAGGTATTCCATCCGAAAATATTTATTATGAATATGATAAACAAAGACATATTGCATATTTAAATATTTTATGGCATAAAATTACTTTTGCTTCTAACATGAAGGATAAGCCAAAAGCCATTCCGAGAGAAAAAGACATACCGTTAATTACAGGAAGAATTATAGCTATAAAAGGAACTTGCCCTGAATTAATTCACGGTTTTAATGAAGAGACAGAACAAAAACTAATTGATATGGAAATAGCTTCTTTATTTGTGCCGGCAGATAAGATGGCAAAAGCCATTATAAAAATCAGACGTTCTGCCGGTTCAGAAGAATTTTATATAAATCAAATAGATGCACCGAGAGAATTTCTGTTAAAGATAATAGAAATGGTATGTGCGGGCGGAAATTATCATACGGAAGGTTCAAGAGTTACCATCAGTATTTAATTATTTTTTAGAAGCCGCCTTTAATCTGACCATAGCTCTGGCAAGTGCAGCATTAGCAAGCTTTATATCACGCTGAGTTTCGGCAGAACTTAATATTGCCTCTGCTCTTTCTTTTGCCAATTGCGCTCTGGCAGTATCGATATCACTTCCGAGTTCAGCTGCTTCCGTAAGTATAAGCGCTTCATTATTTTTAAATTGAAAAGTACCGCCTATAACAGAAAAACTAATTTCATTATTATCCTTAATAACCTTGGCCGTAGCAACTGCGAGTGTCGACATAAAAGGAATATGATTATATAAAATTCCGAAGCTTCCCATCTCGCCTTGTGCATATATTGCGTCTACGTCATCTTCATAGACAACTTTTTCGGGTGTTATAAGTTTAAAATGGATTTTTTTTTCAGTCATAAATTACCTATTTAACTTTTTCAGCATTTTTAAGTACATCATCGATTGTACCCGCCATGTAAAAGGCTTGTTCGGGAATATCATCATACTCTCCGTTAACAATACCTTTAAATCCCGCAATTGTATCTTCAAGTTTTACATATTTTCCGGGGATTCCGGAAAATTGTTCCGCTACATAGAAAGGCTGTGACAAGAATTTTTGAATTTTTCTTGCTCTGTTAACAGTTTCTTTATCTTCTTCCGATAATTCATCCATACCCAAAATAGCGATAATATCTTGAAGTTCCTGGTACTTTTGAAGTATCTCAAGCACTTTACGTGCTGCATTATAGTGTTCTTCACCGATTATAAGCGGGTCTAATACTT
>CANROV010000033.1 GCA_947632315.1 Candidatus Gastranaerophilales bacterium | reverse complement strand
AAACAGTTATTTCTAATGAAGATATAGCTGATATAAGAGTAAAATATTCAAATCTTAAAGCAGTAACAATTGAAGGCGAAATAATACCAAGATTAATTGATGAAATCCCAATATTGGCAGTTGTAGCAACACAAGCCGAAGGCACTACAATTATAAAGAATGCAGAAGACTTACGCAACAAAGAAGCAGATAGAATAAGCAGCGTATATAAAGAACTTAAAAAATTAGGTGCAGACATAAAAGAAACAAATGACGGATTTATCATCAACGGAAAAACAACACTGACAGGCGATGTTGAAATTGAATGTTACCACGACCACAGAATAGCAATGAGTGCATACACAGCAGGCTTAATATGCAAAAAACCCATTAAAATTAATGAATTTCAATGGGTCAATATTTCTTTTCCGGAATTTTTAAATTTAATGAACTCTATTGTTTTATAGACGGATAATTAACACTCTTATATCCTGTAGAACTATCCATAGAGAATTTTATAATAATTCGTTCACCTTTATAAGACTCAGGGGGAACTCCAATAAATGTAAGATTAGATAACAGTAAAGAAATAGAATTATCTAAATCATCATTACCGGATTTCTTATATATACGTTTTGTAGTTAAACCGCCTTGTCTGTCAACAGAAAGTTCAATATAACAATCACCTTTTCCTTCAATCATTTGATATTTCCATTTTTTATCAATATCACGTCCCATATCAACTAAGTATTCGTGAAGTTCGGGAGTTAAATTAGATAATCTTGAATTTAACAATGGTAATTTAGCATTCTTATTAGGTTCTATCCAAATTTGATCAACTTTAGGAAATTCAACTTTAACCTTTGTACTAGGATCAATTTTAGGTTTAGCAGTCCTTTTTGGCAAATGAGGCGGACATATAAGTAAAATTATACAAATTAAAACTGCTACTGAAAAAGTAATAATAGATTTTGTTTTATCAGCTTTTTCTTCCTGTAACTCTTGATATTCCTCTTTTGTTAATCTTTTGCGAGGATTGTTATATCTTCGTGATTTAGGCTCTTCTTCATAATAATAATTATCATTGTCATTGTCATTTTCATATATTTCTTCAAATGAATCATTACCACAATCACAAAATTCAGGTAATTCGGTATATTCTGCTTTACATTCCGTACATCTATACATTATTTATTCCTTTAATTACTTATCTTTTTACCAATCTTTAACTAAAATTCTTTATCAACTTTTTCTAATAATTCTTCACGTATAATAATATCAAATTTAGTATTACCTAACAGTGTAGTTTCCATAATAAGAATTGCAGTAGGAACCATTGCAGCTATACAGCTTAAAGCCATACCCATGACATCACCGCCCATAACACCCATAAAGTATGATATGTTCATTGTCATTTCGATAAATACAACCAAACAAGCCATTAATAAATACTTACGTGCTTCTTTTTTAAGGTTTTTACTGCTTTCAACACCGTGAATTACAACTCCGTGTACATTATAATCACTGAATCCGTCTTGTTTTAAAACATTTGAAGCATACAGTCTTTTTGTTGTTGCAAATGATGAAGAAAAAGAGTGGAATGCAAATATAATCATTAATGAAGCAAGCGGCAAGAATATAGGTGAAAACTTAAATTGGTCTGTTATTCTTATCCAACAAGCAGCTTCAGGGAAGCAATCAGCCAATACTTGGGATACACCATATGCCAAGAACGGAGCTGTTCCTGCACCTAATAAATACTCACCTACGGATCTTATTTGAAGATTAAATATTGAATTTGATATATCTTTTAATTTCTTTCTGGTTATATTATTAACATATAATGAAATCCATTGTTGATAATCTTTTACAACAGCCTGAAAATCTTCTCTGCTCTCATAGCTGTCAAGTTCTTCGCCTGTTTCGGAAATTATATTTTTTATAAATCCTGAAAATACACCTATAAATATACTCAAAAATGAAGTTATTAAGAGTACACCCGGTACAACAGGAGGGAAATTACATATTCTAAATTTTGCCTCAGCAACAGCAAATACAATCGACGCAAGGAAAACACCGCCAGAAGCCAGCATACACAAACGTTGTATTAAACCTGCGGAGCTTGTAGATTTTACGTTTTTAGATTTATTTTGCAGAGTCAGGAATTGTCCCTGTTGTAATACCATTGTCATAATTACATATAGTATTGCAACGGCGAATAAAATTTTACTTTGAAAAGTCTGACCCGCCCCGTCATATAATATAATTACATCTTTTAAAATATATACCAGAACGAACGGAGCAACAAGCATTAAAATATTAAGTATTCCATATATTAATTCATTTTGACCCAATTTAGCTCTTAAAAAGTTTGATTTATAAGCTATTTCTTTTGAAATCAAAGCTCTTCTGCGTTCAATATCAATTTTTTTTCTGTCAATTTTAATTTTTGTTTGTGCGCCTACACCTTTACCATATAAAGTTTCAATATCCTGTTCATTTAATTCTTCATCTTCAATCATGGATATTGTTTTTTGAGGTTCAGCCTTTTTCATATGTTCGGCGCTTTTTCTGTTAGCAAGTTCCAAAGACCCCGGTACTATTTTCGGAGTAAGGCCACCTGCAGTCATTTTAATATTTATAAATTCATCTGAATCTACAAACATAAGTTTACACATATAAGCCATCTCTATAGCATTTTTTATGGGCTGACCTTTAAAAAGTACTCTGTCACTTTTAGATGTATTAACAATCTGCCATTTTCCGTCTTCTTTTTGCTGAAGAGACAGAACCAATTTAAATCCGGGATTAAATTTATAATGGCAGGATACTTCCGTACCTATATTAATTACTTTTGTTTTTGAATCGAATTCTTTTTCATTATTTTTTGAAGCAATGGTAATCTTCATATTATTTTTTTACCTTCCTATCGTTTCCGAAAATTTTTTGATTGATTGTTCAACATTTTCTTCCTGGGCAACAATAAGATGTTTCTCACCGAGAACAGGAACTAATAATTGTCTTACATTATCCAGTTTTTCAGGATGTGCATATAAAAATACCAATGATAAATCAGGTATATATTTTTCTTTAACTTTTTTAATATTTTCAGGCAATAACTTCCAGTTAATTTGTTTAGAGATATCACCTTCATTCTCTAAATCACCCAAAATTATAATAGCCGGTCTATAGCCTTCAGCTTTATACAGAAGGGCGTCACCGACAGCTTTCTTTAAAGCAAGACCATACGCAGTTCCGTATGCTTTCGGATCATATTTTGACTGATCATCTAAAGCTTCTCGCATTGCTACTATTTTATTCGGCTTGCCGTTATAAATAAGATAAGCTTTTTCTGAAACGACATATATTATTGCCGTATCTTCCGAGTCTAATTTCTTAGCCATTTTTAATATTGTTTGTTTTTGTTTATTTAACAAACCTCTGTTTGAAGCTGATACATCAACAAGAAATATACTAACAACAGGCTTAAATTCTGCTGTTTTTATATTACTTATTCCATACACTAAAAACTTTCCGACTAATACTGCTAATATTAACAGTATACTTAAAATTAACGTTCTTCTAAACATACTACTCTCAAAACTTCTAATTACCGATTAACATTATATCACATATTTTTAATTTTATGCAAATTATTTGTTTTCTTAAAATTCCAAAAATCAGGATGTAATAGGGCTAAGAATGGTATTAATTCAAGACGTCCGACCAGCATATTAAATATAAAAATCAATTTAGAAAATACACTAAGTGTACTATAATTTCCCATAGGGCCAATTATACCACCGACTCCGGGGCCTACATTTCCTAATGATGCCATAGCTGACGATACTCCGACTGTTACATTTTGCTCCGCCAATACTAATAATACCGCCGTTATTATAAATATTGCATAATAAAATATTACAAATGATACCAATTGTTTTACTATATCTTCATTTACTATTATTCTGTTAAATTTTATGGGATAAACTCCGTTCGGATGGTATATTTTAGATATTTGGCGTTTTAAATATTTAAATATAAATATAATTCTTATTAATTTTAAACCGCCTGAAGCTGAACCTACGGACGCTCCGGTAAAATATAAAATAAACAGCAATACTTTTGCTCTTAAATTCCATTGTGCATAATCAACAGAAGCAAATCCCGTTGTGGATATTATCGATAATACTTGGAATAATGCCGATTCTACAGCTTTTTTCATGTCATAAATATGATGAGAATACAAGGTTAAGGCTATAAATAAAGTAAAAATTACCACCATAAACAAATAAAGTCTATATTCTTCATCTTTAAACAGTGCTGCAACTTTCCTTTTTATAAATACTTTATATTGAAGCGAAAAGTTTGTTGCCGCTATAAACATAAAAATTGCTATTGTCCATATAAATTTTACCTGTCCGTAACCCATTATACTTCGTGCATTAGGAGAAAATCCTCCGCCTGCAAGCGTAGACAACGAATTACATATTGAATCAAATATCGGCATTCCTAAATATATCAATACAAATATTTCAATTAAAGTCAAAGCAAAATAAATACTCCACAAACCTGCCGCTGTCTGTCTTACTCTGGGAGTCAATTTGCTTTCGGTAGCACCGGCACCCGGTGATTCCGCAAAAAACATCTGTCTGCCTGCTATAGCAAACTGCGGAAGTATTGCTATAAATAACACCAATATCCCCATACCGCCCAGCCACTGGCTGAATGAACGCCAAAAAAACATTGTTTTCGGATATATTGAAAAATCGGATAAAACCGTTGCCCCTGTTGTCGTTACTCCTGAGACTCCTTCAAATAATGCATCTATAGGATTTAATCCGAAATATAAAAATATCATAGCCGATAATAATGAAAACAATATCCAGCTTAATAATACGGTAGCAAGCGTTTCAGATTTATTAATATTATTAAATTCTTCACCTTTTTTTTGCTCGCCCTTGAAAAAAATACTTACTATAAATGCTGTTGCAGCTGCGGAAATAAACGGAATAACCGCATTATATTCTTTAAGCATTACAGCACATATACAAGGAATTATCATTACAAATGCTATATATTTTAATATGAAACTTGTTGTATTAAATACATATTTTAAGTCCATTTATCAGCACCTTTTAAAATATTCCAATACTTCATCGGAACTTTCTTCTTTTGTAAATACTATTAAATTATCAAAAGGCATTACCTGCGTAGTTCCTCTCGGAATAATTACTCTGTTTCTTCTTTGTATTATTGCTATTATTGCATTTTTAGGCAATTGCAGATTCATAATTGTATTTGCTTTAAAATTAAACGGAACACATATTTCCAAAACTTTTCCCTGCCCTTTTTCAACAGTAGCAAGTATTTCAACTTCCGTTTTTATTAAATGATTTTCAATATCATCAATAGCCGCCATATTTTCAGATATTGCGACATCTATTCCGACTTTTTCAAATAAATTTGCATTAATATTTTTTGATACTCTTGTAATAACCTTACTTACTCCCATCTGCTTTGCCAGTAAAGAGCATAACAGATTTTTTTCATCATTATTGGTAACACTTACAACAACATCTGATTCATTAACACGTTCTGATTCCAACAATTCAAAGTTTGCCCCGTCTCCATTCAAAACAAGCGTATTTTTTAAGTTTTCGGTTAATTCAACACACCGTTCATAATCAAGTTCAATAATTTTTATTTTAATATTAGCCTTCTCAAGGTTTTGAGCCAGCATTAATCCAACGCTTCCGCCCCCAATTATTGTTACCTGCTTAACATCATTTTTCTCTTGGAAAAACCTGTTTGCCAAAATATCCAATGAATATGATGACCCCATAAATATTACTTTATCATTTAATAATATTTCACTGTCGCCATTAGGGATAAACAATTCTTCATCTCGTGTAATACCTACTATTAAAGTTTCTTCAGGAAAATTACACTCTTTTATTTTTTTGTTAAGAAATTTAGTTCCTTCTACTACCCTGTATTCAAGCAATCTTGCTTTACCGTTAGCAAAATTTTCAACATCTATTGCATTCGGAACGGTAATTATTCGGAAAATTTCTTGAGTCATTAACTCTTCAGGCCACATTACATAATCTATCATCAATTCTCTCTGATATTTTGAGCCTCGAACCAAAGATAAAGAATCAACATTATCCTTTTTACTTACAAAACAAACGGTTTTCAACTTAGTCATATTAATAACGGTTAAACACGCCACTATATTTGCTTCATCATTTTCCGTACAAGCAATAAATATATCTGCCGATTTAATACCAATCGACTCTAAAACATTTATGTTTGACCCTGACCCTTGAATATATTCAATATCCAGTTTTTCAAAATTTTCACTGTTATTTGATTCATTATCTATTATTATAATATCGTGATCTTCAAATAACTTTGTAGCAATTAAGCAGGCAAGCTCATTTGCGCCGTATATAACAATTTTCATTTTAATCCCTTATATTTACAATTTTATAAAGAAAAGATTTTACTTCAGATTATAAAATTTAACTTGAGATTAAATATAAAACAAACTCCCGTTTTTGTCTATTATGTAAAGTTATAATTGACTTAAAGCTGTAACAACTTCTTGTTTTAATTCTAAATTATCCGTTCCTTGTAAAGAAATAAAAGCTTTAGATAACAATTTTCTGGCCTTGGCTATATTCCCGTAACCAATCATAATTTCAGCAGCTTCTTTATAATTTTTTGCCAAATTTTCTTTATCATTAGAACTATTATATTCTCCTGCGGAATTTTTATAATATTCTAACGCTTTGGCATTATCCCCTAATTTAGTGCAATATCTTGCATTCTTAAACAAAATATTACCTTTTATTTTTGAATTTTTTGTTTCATTCGCAATTACATCAGACATATCCATAAACATATAAGCATTTTGCTTATCATACCTTTGTGTGTGTATTCTTGCCAAATTAGAAAGCGCTTGAGATTGAAGCTTAAGATTATCCGCCTCGCCTGCAAAAGAAACTGCAGCACTCAAATGTTGAACGGCCGGTTCAAATTTCACATAATCATCATATATTTTTCCCATAGAATAATGCGCTCTTGCTTTTATATTATTATTAATACTCTCTTTAGCCGCACGATGATAATTATATAGTGCATCTTCTGCATTTTTAAATCCGTCATATAATCTGCCTTCTTCATAATGTATCATAGCTTTTGCTTCTTTATCACCTATTTCATCGGCAGTATCCATAGCGGTTTGAAAATAATATAAAGCTTTTTCCTTATCATCAATAGCGGCATATTTTTTTGCTTGAATAAAAATTCTTTTTAATTCGGGATTTTCAGGTATATATATTTCCTGAGGTTTTGAATATTCAACATGATTTACAATCTGTTTTTCCTGCTTTGGTTCAGGTTGAATAACAGTTTCTTGAATTTGTAATGTTTCTTCCGGCTGTGAAACAGTTTCAGCCGGCATTTTATAATCAATTTGCTGAAGGAATAGTGCTTCTACCCAATTTTCTACTACCTTTGACGGCTTATTTAAAGTTTTAGTTATATAATCATCTAAAATTTGAGAAGCATTTTTTAAATTTGCCTGTATTATATTGGCATTAGGATTATTTTTTTGTGCTTGATTTTCTATTAATGATAAATACGCAAATACTTCATTTTTAACGTCATCAGGCGCACCTATTGCATTTGCCGTATTTCTGAAATCCGACAATACCTGATTAATTCCTATTTGTTTTTTAGAATAATCTATGGCAACTTTTTCACCGTTGGGAAATACATTAGGGACTTGAAACGGCTGATTTATATTTTGTTTTTTCCCTTGGTTGATATCATTTTCAGCGTGCTGTGATGATTGAGAACTTTTCTCATCATCTTCTTTTTTTGTTATTCTTCTGTTATTATTCAGTCCCTGATATGTATTTATGTAGGCAGGGTATATAGAATTATACAAATTAGCCGCCTTAAATTTTACACTTTATCCGCATACTACACTACACATTATTAGTATCTTATTTTTTTTTATAATTTACATACTCTGTTTAATGTATTAATAATTTTTTTCAAATTTTCAATTTAATGTATAATAATATTTATGTTTAAATATTATTTTATAAATAAATTTAATAAAAAATATGCCGGGAAAGAACTTATGTTCTGTCCCAGGATATATGAAGATATACTATTTTGGCCGTTTTCTGTTCACAAATGCTGTTATTGTACAAAAGCTAAGAATATTCCCCCAATTTTAAGCCTATATCCTCCGAAAAAATTTAACTTTTATGAATATTTTAGCCATATAGAAAGAATTATAAATTCAAATCAAACAACACACGGAGTTTGCACTGGCTGTAAATTTTTGCAAAAACAAAAAATTCCTCCGTTTCCTTATGAAAAACAAATAAAATTTCTTACGGTTAATCATTTTACAAAATGTAATTCTAACTGCATTTACTGCGGTATTGACAAAAAAACGGACGATCCTAAATACAGACTTTTACCGATTTTAAAAGATATGTTTAAACAAAAAATGATTAATAAAGAATGTTTAGTCAACTGGGGCGGAGGTGAACCTGTCATCTGCTCGGAATTTGAAGAAATAACTCAATTTTTCATTAAACATAATATAAGACAAGCTATTAATTCCTCAGGTATTGAATTTTCCGAAACCATTCTGCAAGGCTTAAAAACAGGGATTATGAGTGTTCAAATCAGTCCTGATTCCGGCACTGAAGAAACCTATAAAAAAATTAAACGTCAAAATAACTTTTATAAAGTTTGGGAAAACATTAAAAAATATGCTCAATACACTGATATGCTTTTTGTTAAATATATATTCTTTTCACTAAATGCAAATGAAAATGATATAAATAAATTTATTGAAAAATGTATAGATTCAGGCGTAAAACATATCGTGATTGATTGTGAATCAAACAGTGCTAATAATCCCAGAAGTCCTTTCGGCCCCATTGACGATAATATTATTAATCTTGCCTGTTTAATGAAAAAACTTGCAATTAAAAATAACCTTCAATATGAAATTTCATATCAATGGAGAGATGAACATAAAAAAATAATTGAAAATGCATAAAAAAAAAGGAACTTTTTACGGTTCCTCTGAAATCTTTTTCAATTTCCTCGTGTGTTAGTAAAGGTAGTAAGTAAGGTATGTATGAATATAATTAATTAGGTTTCTCTCTTAATATCTTGTGTTTATTATCTACATATATATAAAGTATATAACTTTTAAATAATTGCTTGTTTGATTAAAAAAACATTAGGAAATTTTCAAAAACCTAATGTTTATTATACTTTTAATACTTTACAAAACTTAATGATTTATATTTTAACTTGTTCTTTTTTCTTATTGATATATTTTTTTCTTTTCATTAAATCAACGAATGCCTCAAGACGTGTAATATAACCGGCTCTTCCCGTTTGTTCATCCATAATTAAGGTAAGAATAGGGATATCGCAGTTTTCACGCATGGAAGGAAAGATATTTTGCGACATTATTTCAGGCATACAAGTAAAGGGGCTGACGTGGATAATTCCGTCAGTACCTTTTGCATTAGCATAAGCGACATCACTTACCGATTCTAAAGCGTCACCGCCTATATCACGCATTAAATAAGGTTTTGCCATTCTAAAAGCACGTTCTAAATGTGTTTCGCCTTTTTTAAAGAATTTAGGGATAATAGCATCCTTTAAAAATCCTGAAACTGTAAGACTTCTTTTTGTTTGCACTCCCATCCTGCCCAATTCTTTTTCAATATTCTGATTAGAAAAAGGATCCTGCACAAGAAATATTTCACCTGTAATATCAACATTAACAACATCTCTTGCGGGGTCAATTTGAGTTTTTTTCAATTCGGCTATTGCATTTTTCTCGGCTTTTTTCAATGATTTTACATTATCAGCTTCCATTATCATATCAAGAGCCTTATTATAATATTTTTCTGCCGTTCCAACAGTAATTTCTCTTGCTCTGTAGTATGAAAATAAGTTTTCAATTTTATCCAAAACAAAGACTTTTCTCACTGCTATATTAATTGCTTTAATTAATGTAATAGGATTTTTAACCCCCGAAAGTTCGGTTAAAAATTTATACATTCCTTTAAATCCGTCATATAGCTGTAATTCAATATATTTTGATTCATAGCCCATATCTTTTAGAACATTTTTAATACTTTGACCGTATTCACCGAGACGGCAAATACCGGGGGATGAAATCATTGCAACATAATCGGCATCTTTTTCTATTGCTTGTAAAAAATTTCCCAAAACAAGCTTATAGGGAAGGCAAATAGAATCAGGACTGTATTTATTTGCTAATTCCAAAGTCCTTTTGTTTGTATGAGGCGGAATAACAGGTTCTATACCTAATTTTTTAAGTGCAGAAGCCCAAGCAATACATACATTTCCCATATGCGGAAATGCAACTTTTATTACTTTTTTTCCTCGCCTTTTCATACTTATACTTTCAACAAATACCCGCCGTTATCAGCATTTTGGAGTATATTTTCATTCAATTTACTTCTGAGATTTTTGATATATTTATATACATAATCTCTCGGAAGTTCAAGTATTTTAGCCAAATCTTTAGCATAAACAATAGTATTTTTATTTTCAAAGAAATGATCAAACACTAACTGTTCTCTTGTTGTCAATGCTTTTTTAAATGAAATATCAGTTTCTTTTATCTTTTTTGACTTTAAAGCCGAGGAAGCAGTCTTCTTCTTTTGGACAGGTGCTGATTTAACCTTTTTGATTGTTTTTTCAGGTTTTACCTGTTTTTCTTCTTTTTTTATTGTTGGCTTTATTTCTTTTATTTCTTTAACTGATTTATCTTCTTTTATATCTTTTTCTTTTTGGAAAGATTTAAGTGCGATAGTTTGTATTTTTTCTGTTTTAGGAACATAACTATCCGTTGACATTGAGTTTAAAGATCTAAAAATTACGCTATCTACTAAACTATCATCGTGTTTTTCTTCTTGAATTACTTTTCCTAACCTTGCCGCATATTCTTCAAGAGTTATGCGTTCTAATGAGCTTCTCCACTTACGAATTTCCTCTTTGCTCAAGTATTCGCTCATACCAATAAATCTCCTTGACTCTCAACTGTAAACTGATTGAAATTATTATATTTTTAAATTAATAATCTCATTTACATTACAAATTTAGCACAAATTTTTATTAAAAGTTTAAATTATTTCTTTAATCTAAATAAAGATTTACAAATGCAAAAAGTACACTAATTCGTTATCAACTGAAAAATTAAGAAAAAGTTCAATTCATATATAAATTAAGAGAAAAAATGCCCTCTTTTTGAATCTAAAGTAATTTCATCAAAAGAATATAACCTTGCAGGTCGTTTTGAGCCGATTTTTGTGTACTCATTTAACTCTTTTAATACAGTACCAGTAAGCACTTTTTTCCTAAAGTTACGTTTATCCAGCTTTGAGCCTAAAATAAGCTCATAAGATTTTTGAAGTTCCGTAAGAGTAAACTTTTCCGGTAAAAGCTGGAATGCTATAGGACAAAATTCAAGACGTTCTCTCATTCTTTTTATTGAGTATTCTATAATTTCCTTATGGTCGAATGCCAACGTAGGCAAGTTGTATACTTCATGCCATTGAACTTCCGTTATACCCTGAGAATTATCAAAAGATAATTTTATGTCATCACTTCTTATAAGTGCGAAATAAGCACATGTTATTACCCTTGAATTAGGGTAGCGAAGCGGATCGCCGAAAGTGTATAATTGTTCAAGGTATATATTATCTACATTCGTTTTTTCTTTTAAAATTCTTAAAGCAGCATTATCCAAATTTTCCGATAATCTGATGAAACCTCCCGGTATTGCCCATCTGCCTTTAAACGGTTCGTTTGCACGTTTTACCAATAATACCTGTAATTTACTGTCTTTAATTGTAAATATAACTACGTCGGTTGTTATTTCATGGGTTTTTATTTCTTGAAACATCCCTATCCTACCCTAAATTCCTATATTTGAAAGGTATAAATATACCAGTTCTTCTTGTTTTTTTCTGAAATCGAAATCCTCATCACAAGTATAATCACCAATATTTTTTATTGAATTTTTATATCCTATAATAGCCGGATCCGGATTTATTTTTAAATAATTATAACTGTTTTTTATTGAATTAATAAACTTTTTTGTTTCTCCAAAAGGAGGAATTCCGTTATACTTTCTTACATTACCCGGCCCTGCATTATAAGCTGCGAGAGCAAGCTCCATTGAGCCAAACTTATTATACATTAACTTATAATAAGTTATACCTGCTTTTATATTTTCACTCACATGATATGGGTTAAATCCCATTTTTTTTGCAGTGTTCGGCATAAGTTGGAACACACCTACGGCACCATATCTGCTCTTTTTTTCGTGGCAGAAATTAGACTCTGCTTTTGCTATACTTAATGCTAAAGCCGGGTCTATACCTAACTCCATTGAATGTTTTACAATTAATTCTTTTATTGTAACTTTTGATACCGCATCCGCCATAGATTTTAACGGAAATAAAAACAATGTAAAAAATGTAGTAAAAATTATTATTAATACTTTTCGAGCCATGGTATATCCTCATATTTCTAATCCGGGGCCGTAGTCGGGCATTTAACCAATAATATTTCATTTAAAGCTTAAATATTCTTAATTATCTACCCTGCGTCCTGCGCCTTTATTTTTTTCTGATAATGTTACTTAAAGACGCCTCTCAAAAATTTATCGGTTTTTTAATCGAAAAATCTTTATCGGACTATAAGCTTTTAAAGTCTTTTTATTATAATATTACGTAAATTTAAAAATTCAAGTAAAGCACTGTATAGGTATTAACTACAGCAAAATTTGGTTAACAAAAATAAACATGCTTTGAATTCAAATTAAAATATTTAGTCTAAAAGTTTATCTAAAATTTCCGCCTGTTCATTAGATTTCTTTACATCGAACATGACATTTCTTTTCATATACGTTCTTAAAGCTTCACGAATCAGTTCACTTCTTGTTCTCTGCTCCTGATTAGCAATTTCATCAATTTGATTTAAAAATTTTTCAGGGATGGATAATAACACTTTCGCCATAATTTTTCCTTACACTTATATTATACTAATATAATTATATACTATTAGTTAAATATAGTCTATAATCAAAAATAAAAGGAGATAAAAATGGAAACATTAAGAAAAAAATATAAATTAATCGACTTATTTTGCACTTTGGCACAAATCCCTTCTCCGTCACTAAGAGAAGATAAAGTTATTGAAAAAATACTAGAAATTTTTAAAGAAAATAACATTGAAGCAAAAAAAGATAATTACGGAAATATAAGAGCAAAAGTATATGCAACGGATAACACCAAAAAGCCTCTGTTGCTAAGCGCCCATATGGATGTGGTAGGTGATGATTCACCTGTCAATATAAAACTAAACGGAGATATTATTGAAACCGATAAAACACGAACTTTAGGCGCCGATGACAAAGCAGGAGTTGCCGCTGCCATATTGCTGGCTTAAGAATTATCTCAAAATAAAGAACTGAAACACGGCGGACTTGAAATTATATTCACCCGTGATGAAGAACAAAATATGACAGGTATCCATAATATTAAAACGGATGAAATTGAATCAGAGCATGTACTTGTCCTTGATGCGGATAAACTGGGTCAAGTTCAAATTTCAGGCGCAGGATATACTAAACTTGTTATAAAAGTAAAAGGATTAAAAGGCGGACATTCGGGAATAGATATTGACGATAAATCAAGATTAAATGCCGCTAAACTTATCGCCGAACTTGTTGATGAAATTCCTCAAGGAGTTTATAAAAAAGATAATTACGGAGTTATTACTTCCATTAATTTAGGAGTCATCGCAGGCGGTGGAATTCAAACTGCAATTGATAACATTAAAAATTCTTCCGTTCCCGCTAATGAATACCTTGATACCATATTGGATAAAGCCATAACTAATGTTATTAACATAAAAGCAGGTGCAGCATACTCAATAAGAAGCTCTAATAAAGAATTTGAAAATGATTTAATAAACGAAATAAAAGGAATTGTTGATAATTTTAATAAAAAATATGAAGGTCTGGCTTTAGCAGCTGCCGAAACTTCAGTGCATTTGCCTCCTTTTGAAAAAAGCAGTGATGAAACTCTTATTAATACAGCTAAATCGGCAGGTGAAAACTTAAATTTAAAGCTCGATATATCTTCATTCCATGCCGGAGCTGAAACTCATATTTATGCAAGTAAGAAAAATAAATATAATAAAACTTTTAAACCGGTATTAATAGGCATGGCAGATGTATTTAATATGCATTCAAATGATGAACAAATAAACTATAAAACATATATTAAAGGCTATGAATTCTTAAAAGAATTCTTTAAGGTTTTTAACAATATCTAAATTTTAAGAAAAATTACCGAAATACTTGAAATTATATTTTATTCTTATTATTATAATGCATAAGACTTACCCACCGACAAAGTCACAAATATTGAAAAAGGAAAAAAGAATGGCAATTAATTTAAAAAACAAAGCAGAAATTGTTGCAAAATACGGTAAAAATGATAAAGATACAGGAAGCGTTGAAACCCAAATCGCTTTATTAACCGAAAAAATTTCTGAATTAACGGAGCATTTAAAAACTAATCAAAAAGATTTCCAAGGCAGACGAGGTCTTTTAATGATGGTAGGAAGAAGAAAAAGATTACTTTCTTACTTAAAAGACAGAAACCTTGAAGAATACAGAGCTCTTATTAAAAAGCTAAACATAAGAGAAGCAAAATAGCTTAAAATTTAATTTAAAAAAACCGCAATATTGCGGTTTTTTTATTGCTTCTTAGTTGACATTATATT
>CANROV010000032.1 GCA_947632315.1 Candidatus Gastranaerophilales bacterium | reverse complement strand
TCTTTTAAAGTTCTTGAAGCTGATTCAACAGCATCGGCAATCATTAAAATAGCAGTTTCTTTAGTGTTAGGTTTAGGCCCGTTATATCTAAATTGCTCTTCTTTAACATTTTCGGCTCCTTCCTCCTGAACCGCTTGATTATAGAAATAACTTGCCAATGAATCACCGTGATGCTGAATAATAAAATCTTGTATAACTTGCGGAATATGATATTCTTTCGCTAAAGTTAAACCGTATTTAGTATGAGAAGTAATAATCATCTTACTTGAACGGGGAGTAAGTTTTTCATGCGGATTTTCTATAACACTGTAAGTTTGATTTTCAACAAAAAATAACGGTCTTACAATTTTCCCTACATCATGATATAAAGAACCGACTCTTGCCAAAATAGGATCAGCCCCAATAGCTTCAGCAGCAGATTCTGCAAGATTAGATACCCTTAAACTATGTTCAAAAGTACCGGGTGCAGCTTCATGAAGTTTTTTAAGAAGCGGTTGATTATAATCACCTAATTCTGCAAGTCCAAATTCAGTAATAACTTTGAAAACATTTTCCAGTATAGGAATCATACCAAGTGCCAATACGCCGGAAAATAAACCGTTTAAAACACCTGCCATCATATCTTTAAAAAGTTTTTGGAACCCTAAGTCATAATAAACGCATAAAATGATTAGCGCCATAGCAAGTGAAGTATAAGCCCCTACTTTTATTAAATCAAACCTTCTTGAATACTTTATCTTTGTCATTCCTATAGTTGTAACAATAATAGATAAAATAAATACAGACATTGATAGAGCAGAGAACTGTAATGATAACGTTAATATTGTCAATAACGTTACAGTCATGAAAAAAGAAGTTCTCGGATTTAAAAAAACAGATAATAATATTGTAAAGAAGGGAAAAGGCAAAAGGAAAACAGACCAATTTGCAGGAAGCAAAACCGCCAACAATGACATAACAATAGAAAGAGAACCTGCAATAAGCAAATGACGCCTGTCAACCATTTTAGGTTCAAAAAATTTCAAATAATAATAAGCGGTAAATATACTGATACAAACCAAACAAAGAATGCCTAAAATACCGACTTTATTAATCTTTAATATGTTATAGCCGATTTTACTTAAAGCTTCTTTTTTAACTTGAGTAATAGGTTCACCTGCTTTAACAATAGTATCACCTTTATTGAATTTAACCATTATAGGAGCAACCATATCTCTGGCATTTTTCCTTGCTATCTCGGTTGCTTCTTCATTTAAAATCATATTAGGAACAATAACCTGCTCTAACAAAGCAGTAATAACTTTTATTTGATTATTTGTAGTACTTGTATCAATATTCCTTCTAATAATCTTAGCAAGCGAATTTTCAGCAAAATCATTCTCCGTAATTCCCTCATTAAGAACAGAAGTAAGAGTGTTTTCTGCTGATATAAATAAATCATTTAAAACTTCTTCGTTTGAATGAATAAAATAAGAAATAACAAAATTTTTATCAGCAGTATCAGATATATCAAATAAAATATCCAAATCATTATGTTTATCAACTTCATGAGAATCACTGTTTTTTATATCAAGAATATCATTTTCTAATTCTTTTAAATTATTGATAATATAAGTACCGTCAGCAGGAGAATAAATAGGATTAACTTTTCTTGCAACTTCTCTTCTTCTTTTTTCGGTTTTAACGGTATCTTCAACTTCGATACTTTTTGAAGCGACAACTAAAACCTTACTTTTATTATCCGAATCTACAATAGTTTGAAAAAAGAAGTATTTAGAAACAAGTATTCCCGTAAAGATTAATGCAAAAGCAACAACTAAAAGCACATTTACAATAACTTTCGGGGATTTTAAATTTTCAATTATCTTATTAATATTTAACTTATTCATATTTAAAACCACTAAATTACGACCATTTTATTTTACAACATACTAAAGTTTTTGCAAATTTTGTAATGTGTTTGAACTTTTATTATATCAATAATATAATTAATATAATGAAACGCTTTATAAAAATACTTGTAACATTAATAATTATAGAGAGCATTTACCTGTATGTATTTCCGTTAGGGTTAGAAAAAATTGCCCAATCAAATCGCTTGCAAAATATTATTAGTTCAAAAACAAATATTAAAGCAGAATATAATAAACTTAAAATAAAAACTCATATAAAACCTGACATAACAATTAAAACATCGAAATTATCATTAACAGATAAAAATATTAATCAAAATGTTATTTACGGAAGTAATATTACACTTAAAATATCATTATGGGATTTAATATTTAAAAAAATTAATCTGAAAAATTTAACTGCAGATTACATAAACCTAAATATAGAACGTGATAAAAACGGAGTATTTAACTTTGAAAAGTTATTTAATTCGTCCGGTAAAAAATCATTTAAAGCAAAAATTAAAAAAAATAATATCAATATAAATAATTTAAATATAAATATACAAGATGAAACTTTAAATAAAGATTATAAAATTACTGCAAATCCTTTTCTTATTAATGCTGAAAAGAATAAAAAACTTGAAATAAAAACGGTAGGAAATATTTTAAGTAATCAAGAAAAATCTGATTTTGATTTGGATATGATAATAAAACTTCCCGTCTCAAAGGCACCTGAAACAGATGCCATAAAAGGAAGCTGTCTTATATATAATCTTGATATTAAAAATTTTGAACCATTTATAAAAAATTATGTAAATAAAGATATACAACAATTACAAGGGATATTTGAATATATACAAATATCTACGGTATATGAAAATGAACATAATCAAATTATTTTAAACACTAAATTTAAAAACCTGCAATTTAATTATAAAGACTGGGAAGACAAAATAAATGCTTCAGGAGAAAATATTGTTAACGGGAACATAGAAATTCATAACAATTTAATTAAAATAAATTCTTTTAATTATAAAGCAGATAAAGTAAATGGTAATTTGGACGGAAAAATAATTACATCAAAAGAACAAAAACCGTATCTGGACTTAAATATAAAAGTTGATAATTCAAAAGCGGAAAATATAGTACCATTATTGCCTCCTAATTTGCCGGTCGAATACAGGACTACAGGGAAAATAAAAAGATACGGTGTTTTTGGTGATGTTGAAGGCAAATTAAATATAAAAGGAAATATCCCTCATCCCGACATTACAGGATATATGACAGGGAAAAATGTTCATATTCTTGATAAATCTCTGCATAAACTTCACAAAGGTACAATTAATCTTAATTTTGATAAAAGAATATTAAATATGGATATTTTGGTTAATCTGTTCGATAACCAACAAGCAAAAGTAAATGGCAGTATTCATATGTACCGTGACGGAGTTAATCATGTTACGGTAAAAACAACCGATAATATAGATTTTCCGCTTGCACAGAAAATTATAATTCCGATAAGCAAAGTATTTAATTTTCAATTAGGGCCTATTACAGAAATGGACATAACATCAGGTAAAGGTATAATTGATTTAGATATACAAGGTTCAATGGATTTTATCTCAATTAACGGATATTCATCATTTGACAAAGCAAAACTTACATATAACGGTTTGTTTGGTGAAGTATATAACGGAAAAGGCAGACTTGATTTTAAAAATGATGTAATCACTTTTAAAACGGAAAGAGCGTTTGTAAAAACTAATCCTTTAAAAATAAACGGGAAAGTAAGAATAAACGGTAATTTAGATTTTGATATTATATCAGAACACGCACAGGCAGATGATTTATTGGAAATAATAAACAAAAGCAGTTTGTTAAAAGATGTAAAAGAAGGACTTGCGGTTATAACAGGAGCAAAAGGTGTAACACAATTATTTGTTAACATGAAAGCCAAAATAGTACCCGTACCCTTTGGACAGCCTCCTTTACCTCCGGAAGAAGCTTTTGAAGATATGAAAGTAAAAGGTTCATTATATATGTTCTCTGATTCATGCTTCATAGAAGGTTTTAAAACTCCGATTGAAAGTATAAAAGGTATAGTTGATTTCACAGAAACCGAGGTAAACTTAAATGAACTAACCGCTGTTTCGGGAACTTCACCTTTAAAAATATCAGGAAAAATAATAAATGATTTACAAACAAAAATACCTGATATTAACATCCTGATAACAAGTAATAATGTTAATTTGAAAGATACAATAAAATTTCTGACAAAATCATATTTATATCCTGAAAATTATCCTGATTTATCAAGTTTATATAATATAGCTTCAAAACATGATTTATATTTTACATATAAAGCTAAATCAATAGACTTCTTAACAGATAAAGCCTATGCCGTAATGAATTTTATTCCTGATAAAGAAAATAATCCAATAAAAGCAAAATCAGGAAGAATTATACTTGATAAATCTACGGTTAAAGTTGAAAACGTAAATGCCGACTTATTAGATGCAAATTTGACGGTAAACGGTGAAGTATTAAAAGTCGATACAGTAAATCCTGTTTATAATTTAAAAATTCATTCAGATAATGTAAATTTGGAAAAACTAAACGATATAAATAAAATTACTATATTACCCCCGCAATTAAAACAAATATTTAATCAGTTTAATAACTATAAAGGAAAAGCTGATATAAATTTAAACCTTATGAAAAATATTCCGAACGGAGATATATTATTCAAAAATATAAGCTTAAATCATATAAAAACAGGAATACCATTTAAGTTTGATAATTTTAAAGTATTTATAAAAGATAACAAAATATTAATAAATAGTATTTCAGCAGATATAGGCACAATGCCGTTTTTCGGCAATCTGACAATATCTAATCTTAATAAAATTCCCGCAATCAATGGTTATTACACATCAAAAATAACAAATACTTTCATAAAAAACTATCTGCCCAAAGAGTTTTCCCAAAATTTAGATTTTATAGGGGATATAATTTTTACGGGGAATATAAGCGGAAATGAAAACAGCATAAATTTTGAGCCAAGATTTGTAATGAATCCTGAAGCAGATATAATCTATCAGGGTGCAAATTTCGGTGAAACTGCCGAAAAACGTGAGTTTAACGGTAAATTTATAATTCAAAAAGATAAAATTGATATTAAAAAGTTTAATTATATTAAATATATTAACTCACAGAATAACAAAACATATCCGATGATATTCTCAACCTTGCAGGGAATACTAACTCGTGAAGGAAATAATTACGTTCCCGAAAAAATTGATTTTAAAACAAATAAGAATATCTCCGCCAGAATACTAAATTTGTTTTTAAAAAATCCTATAATAAAACAGGGAACATTTAATTGCGATTTAAAATATGACTATGATAAAGTTTATAAAACAGCAAAACTGCTTGGCAGTATGGATTGCAGAAATCTTGATTTAACTTTATTTGATACATTATTAAAAAATATTAAAATAAATGCTCAAAAAGATGAAATAAATATAAACTTGTTCGGTTATATGGCAGACTCAAAGTTAAATATAAAATCTGCAATAGTTAACAATCTAACAGAAAAACCAAAAATTAAGTCACTATCAATATATTCCGATTATTTTGACAGTAATAAGTTTTTAGAACATCTGTCAAAAATAAATAATGCTATGAATACAAATAATAAGATAAAAAATATCGATTTAGCAGGATTAACAATAGATAACGGAAGTTTAGAAGTAAAAGAACTTACAATAAGAGCATTAATGGCAGAAAATTTAAAGAGCGATTTTTCTATAGATAAAAACGGAATATTTACCGCAAATAATATGCAGATTGATGTAGGACAAGGAAAAATTAACGGTAAACTATCTTATAATCTGACAAAAGATAAATTAAAAGGAAATTTTGTACTAAATAACGTTGATTCAAACTATGTAGCTCAAACAATGTTTGCCGGAGAAAATCAAATATACGGTAATGCAAACGGTGAAATTAATATACAAACAAAAGGAATATTACAAGGGAATGAAGAAATAATAAAGAATCTTTCAGGGGATATAAATTTTGAAATACTGGACGGAAGAATGCCAAAACTAGGCTCTCTTGAATATCTGTTAAGAGCAGGTAACATAATAAAAAGCGGAATTACAGGCTTAACCTTAAACAGTATATTGGAAATTCTTAATCTGGTTAAAACAGGATATTTCTCAAAAATTACGGGGAGCTGTTCCATAAAAAACGGTATTGCGGATAATATAGAAATATTTTCAACAGGTGAAAACCTTAGTTTATATATCCACGGGAAATATGATATAGCAAACACCAACGCAGATATGGAGGTTTTAGGCAAACTTTCAAAACGTATCTCAACTATATTCGGCAAAGTGGGTAATACTTCATTAAATACATTCTTTAAATTAATTCCGGGTATTTCTCTATTGGATTTCGGGAAAAAGGATTTTATTGAGAATGTAGAAAAAATACCGTCATTTACAAACGGAGACTATGAATCAAGAATGTTCCAAGCTGTAATTGATGGTAATATTAACTCTTCAAGTTATGTACAAAGTTTTAAATGGATTAAACAATAAAAAAGGCTTTTATGAGATATAAAAGCCTTTTTGTTGTTATTTTTTAAGGGGTTTATCGGTATCAACCGTATTAGTTTTATTATTTTGTCCTGCTTCCTGAAGCGAAACTACAGGTTTTGGTTTAACTGGTAAAAGGACTTTGCCTTTTGAGGGAGGAAGAGCGCACCCGCATTTTTTACCTTTTGAATTTTTACCGCATTTACAACCGCCTGTACAGCAACCTTTCTTTTTCTTTAATTCTGCTCTGAATTTCTCTCTTTTTGCTTTTTGCTCCGATTTAATTTTTGCAAATTCAGCTTTTTGTTCTTTTGTTAAGACAGATTCAAAGTTTTTCATATTATCTTCATGGTACTTTTTTAAAGTTTCTTTATCTTTTTTTATTTCTTTTTTTAATTTATCAGCTTTTTTATCTTTTTCTTTTTGAGATAAATCATTATTAACATTTAAATCTCTTAATTCTTTTTTCTTAGCTTGTAAGTCGTCAAAAATCGGTTTGACTTTTTCATGGTCTTTTAGTCTGTTTGCTTCAATTTTCGTTTTTTGTTCTTCAGTTAAATTAAGTCTTTTTTCAAATTCAGCTTTTTTAAATTCATGGTTATGGTTATGTTTAGGGGAATTAAGCTCCATAGGATGATTTTTATCCGCTTGAGGGCCAGGCCCCATATACTTTAAAGCCGGCGGAACTTCACCTACATATTTATGCGTTCTTGGCTGCATAATTCCATTTTGTTCATTAGGAGTTTGAGATTTTACATTGGTATCATCTGCCATAACAGAATTTATACCTGCACCCATTGACATTATTGCAATCACTGCAAATGAAATAAAGAATTTTTTATTCATTTTGTTTCCTTTCATATTAAATCTTGTAAAGTAATACTAAGCTCTTTTCGTGCATTAAAAAGTCTTGAACGGACAGTACCTACAGGACACTTTAATTTTTTTGAGATTTCTTCATAATTCATATCTTCCATTTCATACATTATTATTACTTCTCTTAATTTTGGTTTTAAATTATCAATTGCTTCCATTATTCTCTTTTGTCTTTGTTTTTTTATGAACTCAGATTCAACAGAATCCTTATCATCTTTAATATTATTCAGATATTCATCATCACTGACATTATTAACCCCAAATTTAAAATAAGAAGATTTCATATAGTCACGACATAAATTAGCGGTAATAGTACTTATCCAGCTTTTAAATTTACCTTCTTCCTTATATTTATTCATGTTTTTCCAGGTTCTTATATAAACTTCCTGCTCAATATCTTCATTATAAGTTCCTGTCATATTAGAAATAATTTTACGAATGTTGTTTTTGTATTGTTCAATAATAGATTTCAAAATTTTACCTTTACTATATTTCTAAAAATCCGTATTCATCAACGGGAAGTCCCATAGTGCTTATATACGAATCTTCATCAAGTGAATTAAGATAATTATATTCATCAAAATATTTATAACCGCCGAAAGCAGAAAGTCCTGCCAAAAACACAAAACAGCAGGCAAGCTTCTTAATAACAGACTGTTTTTCTTTTCTCTTTTTTCCCAAATAAACAGGTGCTACTTCTTTAACCAATTGTGAAATTTTAATATGTTTTTCATATTCTTTTTTACAATCAGGACATTCATCTAAATGATTTAAAAAAGCTTTATCGTCGTTAAAGACGAATAAAGCTTCAAATTTATCACATTTATTTTGATTTTCCATATTTTTCCTCTTTTCACTTTATAAAACGAAAATCAAAAAAAAAGGTTCATTTTTTATTTACAGTATTACTACCATTTGCTTTCTTCAATTTTATAGCCTGATAAATTTAATGAATTATAGTACTTAATAAATTTTCTGGCATAATTTTGATAAGTAACACTGGGCATATTATTTTTAAGTCCAAGAATATAATTAACGGTTTTAGAATCCAGCTCGCTAAGTGCCAAATCAGCATCAGACATTAATTTCTTAATCTGCATATCTTTTTCGGTATCAGACATTTCGGAAGAATTCTGAATAATATTAATTTGGCTGTCAAGACCATACAAAGTATCCTTAACAGAATTTACGCTGTTAAGATAATACTGAGTATTCATCTGAAAAGTGTTTAATCTATAACCGACAAGTTCACTTTTATTCACAAACGATAATAAATTATAATCAACTAAACCTTGAATTTGAACAGCTTTACTTTTAACCTGATAAGGAGAAGTAATAACAGCCCAAGAAGGAATTGCCGAAATAACAAGTAAAGGCAAAATAATTAAAAAAGCAAATAATTTAAGTTTCATATTAAACCTCCAAGTAATTATTTTTTAAGGAAATTCTGGAAAGCATTCTGAGTATTAAGCTGCTGTGTTTTCCAAGAATTATATTGTTCTTCGGTTAAGATTGTTTTATAAGAAGAATCAGTTGTTTCTTCTAAATTTTTTTGTTCGGTCTTTAAAGTATCAATATTTTTTTGATAAGCAGAAGTAAGCATATCAATTTCAGAAGGTGATTTAGTAACATCTTTTTTAATTTCAGCTATTTTAGAATTATAAGTAATAATTTTTTGTTCGATAGCATCATTTTCAACTTTATACTTATGTTGAACCTGAGAAATTTTTTGTTTTTGAACAGGAGTTAAATTTTCCAAAGAATTAACATCCAGTGCAAAAGCAGAGCTAATCAAGAACAAAGCAGTAAAAGTAAAAACTAACAAATTTTTTTTCATAATATATACCTCATATACTTAATTTAGCGGTGCAGCTTCTGCTTGCATATTTCAAACTTAAAGCCGGTCACCTTTTCAATACACAACTTGCAATTTTCACTCAGAGTTTCGATTTGAGTGAAAATCTTCCGAGACAGATTTATAATCAGAATAATCTTGAGATTTTTTCATCCATTCATTTTCATCGACACATAAAGCATGGTTCCAAAATCTTTCAATAGCATAAGTTTCACGTTCTTCTTTATGGAGGATATGAACAATTACATCACCATAATCCAAAAGGTTCCATCTGTTTTTAGCATCTGTTTCTTCCCCGATAGGGATTCTGTCAAAGAAGTCTTTAATTTTTTCTCTGACATATCCGGTTAAAGACTTAACGTGAGTACCGGTATCGGAAGAACAAATAACAAAATAATCAGCAAGAACAGAAATATTAGATATATTAAGAATTTTAATATCTTTTGCCTGCTTATCATCTAAAATTCGTGCTATAACACTTGCGAAAACATCTGATGAAATTTCTTTTTTCAATTAAAAAATACTCCGTTTACTGTCTGCATAAATTATAGCATAATAATTAATAAATATTAAAAAAAGTTAAATATAATTTTTAAGATTCTTAGTAATATTATTATTTCTGCAAAGTTTTTTAAGCTTGCTCATAGCTCTATTTTCGATTTGTCTTATACGTTCACGAGATACACCGTAATACGTGCCTATTTCTTCAAGAGTTTTCTTTTGACCGTTATCATCGAGTCCATAGCGCATAATAAGAACATTACGTTCTTTTTCACTAAGGTGATTAAGCATTTTTTTTATATCACAGAACAGATTATCCTGAGTAACTTTTGTATCAGGAGAAAGAGTACTTTCATCGACAATAAAATCAGACAATTTAGCATTATCATCTTTTTGATTAGCAGGAGATTCAATGCTGATTGTACCCTGAGCCGATTCTATTAAAGAAGAAAGTTTTTGAATCGGCATACCGATTTTAAATGCAATTTCTTCTTTTGTAGGTGCAGTACCGTTTTCAATAGTTAAATCCATAGATATTTTTTTAATTTTAGTTAAAGTTTCAATCATATGGACAGGCAATCTGATTAATCTAGATTTATCGGCGATTGCTCTTGTAATAGCCTGCTGAATCCACCAAGTAGCATAAGTTGAAAACTTATAACCTTTGGAATAGTCAAATTTTTCGGCAGCTCTCATAAGTCCCATATTACCTTCCTGAATTAAATCAAGGAAAGAAAGGCCTCTGCCTATATATTTTTTTGCGATACTGACCACAAGTCTTAAATTAGCGTTAACAAGAGTAGTTTTTGCCGTTTCGGAATTCGTTTCTTTTATTTTTTTGGCAATAGCTAATTCTTCATCATTACTAAGTAATTTTATTTTACCTATTTGTTGTAAATATATTTTAACGGAATCATCAGCGATAGCACTGGTCTGAGTTTCCGAAGTTTTAGGTTCATCAACGGCCGTAATAATATCATCATCAAGTGAAATATCAAGTTCTTCCGGCTGAGTATCATCTTCATTAATAGAATAATTATCCCGATTTTGAGACATCTGACCTCCAATAAAATTATTATACACTATTTGAAGATTTTTGCACTGTTTGCTTTACAGACTCATAAATAACAATAGAAGCGGCATTGGCAACATTCAAAGAATCAAAATGACTAACAATAGGTATTTTAACCCTAAAATCCGCTTTTTTTAAAATTGTGTTTGAAATCCCTTCTTTCTCTGAGCCCATAACTATAGCAAAATTCATATTGCAATAATCAACATCATAATAATTATCTTTAGCATTAATATCAGTTGCAATTATCCAAAAGTTGTTATCTTTCAGCTTATCAATAATAGCCGGAAGACTATTAACCTGAATTATATCAATAAGATTAACCGCACCTGCCGAAGCTTTTTCAACAGTGGAATTAACATTTACATTACGTCTTGACGGCAGAATAACAGCGTCAAATCCGGCACATACCGCCGTTCTTATTATCGAACCGAGATTATGAGGATCTTCAATACCGTCTGTTATAATAACTTTTTTATATTTTTTGTCGTTTTGAATAAATTCATTAAAATCAACATACTTTATCGGAGCAACATAAGCAATAACTCCCTGATGAGAATATTCATTAAACTGTTGAAATTTTTCTTTCGGCAGAAATTGGAAAATAATTCCTTTTTGTCTTGCCATATCAAGTATTTTATTAATTTTATTATTAGGTTTCATATCCTTCATTAATATAATTTTATTAATTTCCCTGTCGCCATTAGAAATTAATTCAAAAACATTATTTCTTCCAAAAATATAATTTTCCATAAATACCGTTACACTATATTACAAACTTTTAATATTATACATTAAATGATATAGTTATAAAAGAAAAATACTATATTAAAGTTCTTGCCAAAAATAAAATAATAAAATATTATATTATATATTAACAAATGGAAATAAAATGGGTAAATTATGAGTGATTTATTAGAATTGTTGGGATTTAAAAGAAGAATACACGTTGGAATATCTCTTTCACTTAATAATATTATAGAGCTGGTTTGTATAGATGACAGAACCAAAAGTATAACAAATTATGCATCAAGTGAAGTAAAATTCAACAGTGCAATAAGAGAAATAATAGATTATAACGAATTTGAAGAAGTCGTTGAAGATTTGTTTGAACGTGCCGGTTTAAATCCTGAAATGTGCAGTGTTTCATTAACATTACCAAATGTTTATTTTGGTGTAAATAATTTAGAAGGTTCAAGCGATTCAGGATATATACTTGAAACTATTCAGGAAGAATTAGAAGATATATATATATTTAAAAGAAATGAACCGATAATAAATTATTCAATAATCAATTCCGGAAATTCAAAAACTCAAAAGAAAATTGCATACGGTGCTATGCAGTCTAAAGTTATTAGTAAACTGGTAAATATTTTTGAAAGTTTACAAACCGACTTAATAAGAATCGATTCAGGTTATACATCATTATTAAGAACTCTTCAATATACAGACAGATTCAGTAAATTTGTTCAGCCTGAAGAAAGAACATTAGTAATATGTATATCACCAATGACTTGCTCAACATTTATGATGAAAGGAAATAATGTTGAGAAATTTGAAGAAGAGCCATTGGCTGTAAAATCTTTATCAACAGAAGAAGTATATGCTGTTGTATTAAAAATTATTGAAACAGCAATAGAAAATAACAGTCCTAAATCTTTGCTTATTATCAGTGAAACAGATGAAATAAATACAGAATTATTACGTTCAAGAATAAATTTTGAAGGCGAAGTAGATTCCGTTAATAAAATAATTGACGAAAATAATCCTTTAATTGAAGTAGCAGATTTAGAAACAGATATAGATTCCAGCATGCTTCAATATATGTCATTGGAAGCAATAGGTTCAGCAATTGCAGATTATGATGACTATCCTATTATATTAAACTTCTTACCTTCAGACAGAAAAGATAAAAATATCATTATAGTAGGGCCGTATGAAGTTAATATTGTTAACTTTCTTGCCTGCACAATCGGATTGAGCATTGTGCTTGGGTTCTTAATCGCATCCATGATAAAAGGTGTAGTCAGCAGTAAAAATGATGACTTAAGTACAACTATATCAAGTAAAGAATCCGAATTGAATGTATTTATTAAAAATGAAAAAACCAGAACCAATAAAAATGATATAAAAGATATATTTCCGATAATAAAACAAATTGTACAAAGGAATAAGAATATCATAGATGTATATAATGCACTTTCAACAGATATTCCGGACGGAATATATATCAAAAAATTAGTAACCAATAACAACGGTGGAATAGGAATAATTGGCGAATCAAAAACATCAGAATCAATAAATGCGTTTGCCGACAGTCTGCAGGAGAAAAACAGCGATTTATCATTACAGCGAGTTTCGGTTAATAGCGAAAATGACCCGTATCCGTCCAATATACCAAACGGCTTTACATTTGAAATAAAAACACCAAATATTGAGATTAATATGAGTGAACCGACAACTACAATATATAATAATATACCAAATGCAAAAATAACCAAAAGAGCGGGCAGTTCATCAAGGAGTTATAGTTCATCATTAACTCCGCCTCCGCCGATGATATAGAATTTTATAAATAGAGGAAATTATGAAAAAAAATAAATTTTTAGTTCCGGGATGTATAATTTTATCCATAGTTATATTCATAACTATAATTTATAGCGTAGTAAATTCAACAATAACTGCGAATGCTGATTTAAATCAAAAAACAAAAAGCCTTGATCAGCAAATAACCACAAAACAAGAAGAAGCAAAAGTTATTGAACGGCAAAATAATGAAAATGAAATGAAATTAAAATCCATTAAACAAATGTACCAGACTACAAACGGAACAGCATCTAATATGTCAGTTTTCGGGCCAATGTTTAATGATATTATTAAAGCCGCACAAACTAATAAATTAATGATACGTTCAATTGAATATCAAATGCAGCCTGTTGGTGATGCAATATTAAATATTAATTCCACATCTTATAATGCGTGTGAATTAAATTTATTCTTAGTTGGTACTTATCCTCAATTAAGAAATTTCTTAAATCAAATTGTTAATGATTATAATTATTTAATATCAATATCTAATTTGGAAGTAACTGCATTTTCAGGCGATACAAATTATATACTTGCAAATACTTCAATTGTTTTATATTCAAAACTAAAGCAATAATTTTTTATTTAATTTGAAACGAACATTTACTGCATTGTGCTTTAGGGTGCAATGCAATTTTATTTTCCAAATCAATTAATCTGACAATTTTTGTATTCAATTTTGCAGAACAAATAGGACATCTTAAATTTTCAACATCACCGTTTAAAATAGCTTGTTTAACAGTGTTAATGTAATTTTCATCTACTTTATCGTAAGAAACAAGCATAATTCTTTCATAATGCTTAATATCAGAAGGATTAACCTTTAACCCTTTTGCAAGTTTTTGTCTTATAGTTGCGGGTAAAAATAAATCCTTACCCGCTTCAATATCTTCAATTTGTTCAACAGATAAAGCAGTTTTTTTAGCTAAACCGCTAACAGATAAACCTGCTTTCTCACGCAGTTCCCGTACAAATTCCGAGAGTGACTTTTCATAATCTTCCATATTTATTCAGCCATTTTCTTTTTAGCTTGAGCTTTTTCATTCCATAATGCAATTAATGTATTAGCAATAAATATACTTGAATAAGTACCTGCAATAACACCCGTAATCATAACAAGAACGAAATCTTTAGTAGTTACACCGCCCAAGAAATATAAAGAGCCTAAAGTCAATAATGTTGTTAACGATGTATTTATGCTTCTTGCTAATGTTTGATTAACTGAAGCATTAACAATTTCATTATAAGTAGCTTTTTTGGAATAGAACTTCAAATTTTCTCTGACTCGGTCGAAAACAACTATAGTATTATTAACACTATAACCCAATACGGTCAAAATGGCGGTAATAAACAAACTATCTACAGTTACGCCGTATAATAATCCCAATATTGAAAAAACACCAACTGTAATTAAAACGTCATGTAACAAAGCCACGCAAGCAATAACAGCGAATTCAAAGTGAAATCTTAAAGTAAGATAAATTACAATGGCAAGTATTGCTATTGTAATTGCAATCATAGAATTTACAAATAACTGCTTACCTAATAACGGGCCTACAGAGTTAACCTGTACTAACTGAGATTCAGGATAATCAATTGAAATAACTTTAGATACTTTATCAATTGTTTCATTCTGCCCATTCTCGGAAAATTTAGTTTTAACTGAAATTATATTTTTAATAGAAGAATCAGATTCACCTG
>CANROV010000031.1 GCA_947632315.1 Candidatus Gastranaerophilales bacterium | reverse complement strand
CATTTATCCAGAGAGAATGGAGGATTTGCAACAACTACATCAAATTTCATCGTTGTATCACCTACAACAAGTTTAGGATTATTCAAGGTGTCACCCCATTCAATTCGTGCATTATCTTTGCTGTGCAAAAACATAT
This sequence comes from Candidatus Gastranaerophilales bacterium, assembly GCA_947632315.1. GTDB lineage: Bacteria > Cyanobacteriota > Vampirovibrionia > Gastranaerophilales > Gastranaerophilaceae > Avigastranaerophilus. The sequence continues at coordinate 15,206 of CANROV010000031.1, read as the reverse complement.
TCATCTTACATAATGCCCAAGTACTGCCGTTGCTTTCTTGCCCGTATAAAGAATAATTATCTGAACCGACTTCATTGGCAGCCTTAATTAAAAGTGAACCGGAACCGCAGGCAGGATCACAAATCCTGTCGCCTTCTTTAGGTTCGACTAATTTTGAAAGCAAAACAGATACTTGTGATGGTGTATAAAACTCTCCACCTTTTTTACCGGCACCGGCAGCAAATCTTGCAATCAAGTACTCGTAAACATTGCCAATTATGTCAGATTTACCAACTTTTGAAGGCCTTAAATCTAATCTTGGGTCAGAAAAGTCTTCTATTAGATTTTTTAAGCGAGCGTTTCTTTCTTTTGTTTCACCTAATTGCATATCTGAGTTAAAATCAATATTACGGAACACGCCTTCAAGTTTGGCTTTGTTATCTTCTTCAATTTTTTCTAATGCTTGATTTATTAACTGTCCGATTTGATTATCGTTTCTATGTTTGAACAAATAATCATAAGTACAGGTTTCGTCTAATTTGAATCTTTCTCTTTCAAGACGCCTTTTTATCCTTTCTGTATCATTGCCGAATTCTTTCTTTAGTTCTTCATACTTATCTTTCCAAACATCACTAATGTATTTGATAAATAAAAATACCAAAATATAATTTTTGTATTCAGAAGGATCTACAACACCTCTAAAAGTGTCACACGCCTTCCATACAATGTTGTTAATTTCATCTTGGTTGATTACTGCCATATTTTATCTCCTAATATTTTTGTAATTCTTTTTCGATAATTGCACGATATAATGAATGTTTTTTATCTGTGATTTTTATAAATAATTCCTTTTCTTGTTTGGCACATTCTTCTATATCTGAAATAAGCTTTTGCATTTTCATTGGGATTCGAGGAATTTCTAAAAATTCCAGTGTTGTTTTACTTACATTTGAAATTGTAACCCCCACTGCTTGACAAGCACACTTTGAAAAATATTTTTTTGCTGTAGCACTATTTAGCCAAGTACAAACATATTCCGGCAAAAAATTTTTATCTGTAACTCTTATAATGTGACATGAAGCTGTAACTGTTGTATTTGGCGGGATTTTTTTTACTAACACGGCATTATTAACAAGACCTTTTGCTTTAAATAAAATATCTTCAGGACGAATAATCTCATCATTTTTTAAATCTTTAATCATAATTTTTTTTATATTATTTAAACCAACATTCAAAAAGCCAGTGATAGAAATTGTTTCCATGTTCAATAAATTTAAATTTCCTGAATTTGTAAAGGGAATTTTCTCTCTAAACACATGACCTAATATTATAGTTGAAACATCTTTTAGTTTACTTTTCATTTTTTACTTTCAAATTTAAATTGTAGTAATATACTATACTCATAGTATAACTTGTGCATATCAAAAGTCAATAGAAAAAATTGTAGTAATATCTTATACTCAATATAATATATAAAAACAAATTAAATTAACCTTATTAAACTTTTTTACAAATTTTTATAATATGAATAATTGGTAAAGAATTAATTATAAGTTTATAAATTTTTATTATAATAATATTAAATAAATTTTAATTATTGTATAATAATATATATGAAAAATACGACATATATTCTTATAAATCCACCCATTTTACGTGCTGAGAGATATTCATCAAAATTTTTAGGTGAAGCAGGCGGTTCACTTGTTCCGCTTGGAATTTTATATGTTGCTTCTTTTATGGAAAATAAAGGATGTAATGTTGAAATTATAGACGCTGAACACCAATTATTAACCCAAAATAAAACTGTTGAATATGTAAGGAAACTTATTAAACCGGACAAAAAAACTTACATAGGAATATCTGCAACAACTGTTTGCTTTAATAATGCAGTAATGCTTGCACAAAATTTAAAAAAGAATTTTCCCGAAATAAAGATTATCTTGGGAGGTGTTCATGTTACTGCATTACCAGAACATGCTATGAGTTATGAATGTTTTGATTATGGTATTATCGGTGAAGGCGAAATTACTAACTATGAACTAATAGATTGCTTAAATAATAATAACGATGTAAATTCCGTCAATGGCATTGTTTACAAAAAAAATGGAGAATTAGTTTATACCGCAAAAAGAGAGCTGATAAAAAATTTAAATGAATTACCATTCCCTGCAAGACATTTATTAAAAAATCTTGAAGAATACGTTCCCGGACTTTCAGATTATAAACGACTTCCTGTAACAAATATAATTACCTCCAGAGGCTGTCCGGGTCAATGTACGTTCTGTTCTAATGCCGTTTTTGGCAGAACTTATCGTTCACGCTCCGCACAAAATATATTTGAGGAAATTCAAGACGTAATACAAGAGTATAAAATGAAAGAAATACATTTCATTGATGATACTTTCCTTCTTAATAAAAAAAGAATATACGAACTTTTTGATTTATGCACGGAAAAAAATTTAAAATTTATTTGGTCTTGTTATTCAAGAATCGATAATGTTAATTATGAATATTTAAAATATCTTAAAAAGCATGGGTGCTGGAGAATTTCTTTTGGTATTGAATCCGGAGATAAACAAGTTCTAAAAGATATTAAAAAAAATATCACTTTAGATAACGCAAAAGAAGTTATAACTTGGTGTAATGAACTTGGAATTAAAACTACAGGTTTATTTATGATTGGACATCCGACAGACACTATTGAATCAATAAAAAATACAATTAATTTTGCAGTTAACATACCATTTTCCGATGCTGCTTGCTGTGTTTCCACACCTCTTCCGGGGTCTGAACAATTTAAAACAATGTTCAAAAATTGTAATTATAATGAAATTGATTTTTCAAAATTCAATACGATGTATTCAATCATTCCGCCTAAAGGTATGACAGGGCTTGATGTATTAAAAATGCAAAAAGAATTCTATAAAAGATTTTATTTAAGACCTAAAATAATTTTTAGATATTTTTTAAGCCTCTTTTCATCTGCCTTTTTAAAGAAATTTAAAACTTTAACTATGAATGCTCTGTATTTAATTTTACCCATAAAATAATTGCTTCATAATTAGTTTTTATTATTAAATAACTCAAGAAAAATCGATATTTTTTAATTTCATCCTAAATTCTGAAAGGCTGTGTGTTATAATATTTGCAAGACTATTGCGGAAGGAGAAAACATTGTTAGCTTATACATATAAAGACCATGGTGTTTTTGAATTGACAGAAAAATCCAAGCCGAAACTTCAAAATTCAAAAGATGCAATTGTTAAAATTACAATGAGCAGTATATGTACTAGCGACCTGCATATTAAAAACGGCTCTGTTCCAAAAGCAGTGTTAGGAATAACAGTCGGGCATGAAATGGTAGGAATTGTTGAAGAAACAGGAAGCGAAGTCAAAAGTGTTAAAAAAGGCGACAGAGTTACCGTCAATGTAGAAACATTCTGCGGAGAGTGTTTTTTCTGTAAAAACGGATTTGTAAATAACTGCACCGATAAAAACGGAGGCTGGGCTTTAGGCTGCCGTATAGACGGAGGTCAAGCGGAATATGTAAGAGTTCCGTTCGCAGACCATGGTTTAAACAAAATTCCGTCCTCGATTTCGGATGAACAAGCTCTTTTTACCGGTGACATATTAGCGACAGGATATTGGGCTATTAAAATCTCAGAAATAAAAGAAACAGATACTGTTTTGATTATAGGAGCAGGGCCAACGGGAATTTGCACTTTATTATGCACTATGTTAAAAAATCCACAAAAAATTATTATCTGCGAAAAAGATGAAATAAGAAGAAATTTTGTAAAAAAACATTATCCTCATGTTATTGTTGTTGAGCCTAAAGATTGTCTTGAAACTGCAATTAAGGAAAGCGAAAATGGCGGAGCTGATGTTGTTATAGAAGTTGCAGGAAGTGAAGAATCTTTTCAATTAGCTTGGCAATCTGCAAGACCCAATGCCACCATAACTATCGTTGCACTTTACGATAAACCTATGATTCTGCCCCTTCCAAATATGTACGGAAAAAACCTTACATTCAAAACAGGAGGAGTAGACGGGTGCGACTGCGGAGAAATTTTATCCTTAATTGAGCAGGGAAAAATTGATACCACCCCTTTAATTACTCATAAATTTCCGCTTAAAGATATTGAAAAAGCTTACGAAATCTTTGAAAACAAACTTGATAACGTATTTAAAATTGCTATTGTTAATTAATATATTTGATGATTTTTATCCGTAATATATTCAGAAGTCAAAAATTCCAATAAATTTATATTTGTTTTACCATCTTCTATTGCTTTAATTACAAATTCTCTATCCTCATCCGTTTTAAGCGCTTGCATAATTTCGTGAATTTTTTCTTGAGAATTAGTTATATCGCAAAGCATTTTATATAATTTTATTCCCGTCGGAGTGTTAATAAGTTTTTCCGTTTGTTCAGCTGTCTTAAGGTCACAACACCAAGTACCTTTTGTATATTTTTTGAATAACTCAGCCAATCCTATTGCTTTTGCTTCCGTTGAAAGTGCTACTATTTTAAAATTTTGATTATTAAATCCGACCGCCTCATTTTTGCCATGCAAAACAGTAACTTTTTTACAGTTATTTTTTTCAAGAGTATCAATTAAATTAAAATCACTACATAAAGCAAGATTAAAATCTATAAGTTTATTTAGTTCAAGATTATCAATACCATAATTTAAACATCTCGCCCATATAGCTTTAAACCCGTATGTTTCCCCATCCATTAACCAATGAATGAATAATGAATCATTTATTTTATTAAAGAATTCGGTAAAATCCGTCAACAATAGCTTTTCAGCTTCCATTAAAGCGTAACCTTTTTTTATATAATTATCCAAACAAAAAGAGTGCATTTTTTCTGTCTTAATATTATAAACTGCAATACAACAAATACATGGTGCCAATGCTCCGCCATTATAAAATCCGCTGCAAGAATAATGTATTGAATAAATATTTTGTTTTTTGTTCATATGTTTATCTCCTTATTTTAAGAATAAAATACCTATATGACAAAAACGGTCGTTATGGTAAAATAATTTAAAAAGGAGTTTTTATGGAAGAAAAACCAAGATATTCAAGAATATCCGATATTTTAGATTTAGCAATTTATATGTCATCAAAACCTTTAGGTATAACAATTAATGAAATCTCTCAAAGATATAAGGTATCTCGCCGAACGGCTGAACGTATGCGTGACAGTCTTACCTGCATATTTTCTCAAGTGGATGAAATTGAAACACAAGACAATCAAAAACATTGGGGATTTATTAATTATTCTATAAGCCAATTAGTTTCCTTTACTCCTAAAGAGATTGCAAATATTGAACAATGCCAAAGAAGAACTACCAATAAAGAAATGAAAGAAGAACTGGGTAAAACAGTAGAAAAAATTAAATCTTTAAACCGTAAAAATATAATCAGTACAGAAAATAATATAGAAATGATTATGCAGACAGAAGGTTATGCGGTAAGACAAATGCCTCAATATAAAATAAACCTGCAAACATTGGAAGTTATAAGAGATTCACTTCATAATTCAAAAATAGTTACCGGAATTTATCACAATAAAAAAAGAACTATTGAACCATTAGGCTTGATTTACGGTGCAAAAATTTATTTAATCGCAAAAGAAAAGGCAAAAGGAGACGGAATTTATAACTATCTTTTGAATAAGTTTGAAGATTTAACATTGACAGATAAAACTTTTGATAAAGGCAGTTTTAATCTGCAAGAATATTTAAACCAATCTTTTGGTGTGTATCACGGGAAAATTCTTAATGTTAAATTATCTTTTTCAAACGAATTAGCTCAAGAAGCCGAACAATATAACTTTCATCCGACACAAAAAATAATAAAAGAAAAAGACGGCACACTCACTGTTACATTTAAAGCCTCAGGTGATAAAGAAATAATGTGGCATATTTTTAAGTGGGGAAAAGGCTGTAAAATTATTTCACCAAAAAGTTTAAAAGACGAGTATAAAAAATATCTTGAAGATGTGCTTTTAAATTACTGATTTGATTCAAGTGCATTTTTCCAGTTAATTAAATTACTGCAAACATCATTTAAATATTCACTATATTGAGATAAATTAATATCTCCCGTATTTTCGCCCGCTTTACACTTGCGGCCGTTTAAATGTTTTTCAATTATATTGTTTATAATTTCATCATATTCCTCGCGGGAAAAATTAAAAGACTTTATGTTGATTTTAATTTTTAAATTTTTATTATTTAACTTTTTCTTTAAATCTTCCTGAATACATACTTGCAGTTCATCACAAAATTTTTTAAAGACTTTTTTCAAATTGGAATTATTTCTAAAATGATCAACATAATATTCCTCAGGAGCTAATACGGTTAAAACAAACGTATTTATTACGTCTAAACTAAACATAGTGCGATATTTATCATCAATATTTGATAAATATTTATTTGACTCATCATTCATATTTTTATAAAAATGCAAAAACATGTATAAATTTTTAGCACTTTCAGCTACCGCAAAAGCAGGCGGATTAGTATTATTATCCCATTGTTTCAGTTCTATTAATTCAATTGTATCGGGTTTTCTTATCATTAAATCTATGTGTGAAGCCTGATTTATATCGGGTATGGGAATTTGATTTTGTATATTGCATTTACTATTATTTTTATTGAATGCAATTTTAATCATTCTTTCCATGTTATCTTCGGGTTTTGTTTTAAATTTTTTATCTTTGTTTTTTGTTGCTGAAAAATTATACTTTTCTTCATCTTTTTTGCATTTACCGGGATGTTTAAATTTTACTTCTTCACTTTTATGATACTCATTTGCATTATAGTATCCGCTTGCTTTTTCAATATTTATTGATTTTGTAATTTGTTTAAGTAATTCTTCTGCTGTTTTTTTGGGGTCATAAAGTTTTCTAAATCCTTTTTTGTTTTTGTAAAATTCACAATTACCTATAATTTCCTCAATTACACCCATTCATTTACCTCAAAATTCTTAATTCCTTAAGTAAAATATAGCAGATAACAAAGAATAATACAATAAATAACCTATATGACCATTTCTGTCATAAATACTGTTTAACATAAAAGTAAAAGGATATAAAAAATGGTAAAACAAAAATTTAACATTACAAAAACGGATGACAAAAACTTCTTTATTAAAATTTACGGAGGACATAATCAAATCGGCGGTAATTGTGTTGTAATCGAAAATGAAAAAGAAAGATTGATATTAGATATAGGTCTGCCTTTAACTGATGAATCAGAAAACAGTTTAGATATTGATATGAAATCAAATTTAAAAAAATATTTGCCTGATATCGCAGATTTATACACTGATAATCCAAATAAAAAAACTGCAATATTTCTAAGCCACGCACACCCCGATCACTTTGGCTTAATTAGATTAATAAATAAAAATATTCCGATTTATACGGCAAGTGAAACTATAGAAATTATGAAAAAAGGTTCAAAACTGTTATGGGACAATTTGTATAATGATATTAATTTAATACCCGTTAAAAATTTTGAAAAACTTAAGTTTGGAGCATTCAATATTGAATTTTGTCCTGTTAATCATTCAATTACAGGTGCTTGTGCTTTTAAAATTGAGGATAAAAAAAGTCATAAAAAAATTCTTTATACTGGCGACTTAAGACTTCATGGCAGAGATAAGGATTTTATTAAGTCAATGATTATTGATTTTAAAAATTGCGATTATTTGATTACCGAAGGTACAACACTTTCACGGGGATGTCATAAATATGAATCAGAAGTTGATATTGAACAAAAATTGACAGATACTTTTAAGAAGGATAAATTAACTGTAATAGCTTGTTCCCCTTTAAATACTGATAGAATGATTTCAATTTATAATGCTTGTTTAAAATCAGATAAAATATTTGTTATAGACCCTTATACGGCATTCATCTTAGATAGCTTTAAAGATAAAAAAGATATTCCGAAATATAATTCTGAAAATATAAAAGTTTATTTTGTTCCGAATAAACATACAAAAACATTAAAAGAGGATAAAACACTGTATAAATTTAAAAGTGCAAAAATCACTTTTGATGAAATTATGGAAAATCCTCAAAAATACGTTCTTAAGAATAATTCAAAATTATTTAATTCAATAATAAAAAGAATAAATGTTAAAGAATTAAATTTAATTTATTCTTACTGGAGCGGATATTTGGAAGATGAAAATTATCAATGGGCAAAATACAAAAAAGATTTGAAAATAGTACATACCTCGGGTCATATAATTCAAAATGACTTAATAGAACTTGTTAATAAAATAGAACCTAAAAATATAATACCGATTCACACAACTAAAAACGAAAAATTTTTGGCACTGTTCAAAGATAAATATAATGTAATTTCAGATATTGAAATTTAGCATTATTTTGCCGTTATAAATAATAAATTCTCTAATTATTATATTTTAGGATTTAAAAATTTGTACTGAATTTTCATTATCATTTGGATTTTCAACATTAACGGGAATAAGAAAAATATTTGTATTATTAAAATATTGCAATTGTATAACTTCATAAAATTTATTGGTTTTAGGGTATAAAAGTGCAATTTCAACCGTTTCAACATTTCTTTCTCTATTTTTTATTAATTCGGAATATGCAAATAACTGATATAAATCATTTTGGTTAATGCCTAATTTATCATCATTTATATCTAATTCTTTCCATTTTGCATCAAGAATTAATGCTTTATTTTCTTTCAAAATAACAAAATCCATTTTTGTAATAAAAAATTCTTTATTATTTTTATGCACAAGATAATGCTTTTTATATTGAGAGTAATATTTAATTTTATTTTCCTTTAAAATATTTTCTATATAGTCCTCAAACATTTCATTTAGCGGAAATAATAATGCAGGAAGAGAAATTCTTCCTTTATTCGGAATAAAATTATCTTGCCGTAAAAAGAATTCCGCATATTTTAAAGGTCTTGTATAATATTCATGTAATCTGTTTATTTGTATATTCTGAATGTCTTTATCAAGATTTGCACAAACAGATACATCATCAAGTTCTATTAAAAGCCTGCGCATTACTTTTTTATTTTCATCACTTTTTGTACGTTTTATCAAATATAAGCATGCGGATTTTAAAATTCGATTTTCGGCAATATCCATACTAAATTCATTATAATCAACAAAGAATTTGTTTTTAGTAATAATATTATGTTTGATGTGTTCTGAAAAATTAAGTTTGCCTTTGTATTTACATAAGTTTTCAGATTTTCTTATATAAGATTTTTTAATGCCTCTTTTTAATATTTTTAGAATATCCATACAAAAAACGGAGACAAAAATTTCTGCTATGTGTTTATTTTTATTAGTTTTACTTTGAGTATCTTTGTTATGTTTATATTCTTTAGTTAAATTGTGAGAAGCTAGTACAAGATTTTCAAATATTTTTCTGCTTTGTGTTATGGAATAACCTTCCAATTTAGGTAGGATTTCCAAATATGTTCCGTCTTGAAGCTGAATTATTCCCGTATATTTATCAAATTTTATGCAATTTTCTTTTAGAATATAATCAAAACCGCAATCAAAATTTTTATTTAAATAATAATCACGAAGTTCATCAAAATGTGCGGTCTTACAAAAATTGATACAGCAAGAATAATCACCGTCACAGGATGTACAATTTTCACAATTTTCATCACATTTATACAGCTTATGATGTTCGTATGAAACTATAACATTATTTTTTATTGTCATTTTGAGCCTTAGTTAAAATAGTAATAAAATCAGATTGATTCAGTTCTGTTTTGCTGCAATTCAAAACTTCGGCAACAGTTTCCGACTCATTATAAAAATATTCGTTTAACAAGGGTAGTATTCTGTTTTTGTATGCTCTTTCCAATTGTTCTTTTGTATTTACACCCATTAAATATGAATGACCGATCTGATGATCTCTGTCATATTTATTTGTAATTCGCTCATTTATTCTTATTAATAAAGTTTGCAAGTTAATACCTTCAACAACTTTATTATTTAATAGTTCGGGTCTTGGCATAATTTCTTCAAAATCGAAACGACGTCTTAATGCTGTATCAAGAAGAGCAATAGAACGGTCAGCCGTATTCATTGTTCCTATAATGTACAGATTATTCGGAACCCCAAAAGATTCTTTTGAATATGGCAGAGTAATTTTCATTTGGTGCTTGTTTCCAATACGTTTGTCTTCTTCAATTAAGGTAATCAATTCGCCAAATATCTTTGAAACATCTCCACGGTTGATTTCATCTATTATTAAAATATGTGGTTTCTTTGAATTTTCAATAGATTGAGATGATAAATTATAATTACTTTTTAAATATTCATATATTGGAGTTGCATAATAATTCCAATTGGATAAATTTTTAAGGTTTTCTTTTGTAAGAGTAGCCCATTTTGTCAAATTTTTCCCCATATATATAGAAAGATTTTTATTACTATTTACAGTGATTCCAAATGTTTTTTCTTTTCCGGTTTTTAGTGTGAATAAATTATCTTCATTGTATTCAGATAAATCATTAATAAATTTTTCATAAACTTCATCAAAATTATCAGTAGTTGTTTTAGCAGAATTTTTACATATATTTTTAAATATTCCGTTTTCAAGCTTATATGCAAGATTGTCAGCATTTAAGTCTGGTTTTATCCCTTCAACAAATTCTTCATAAGAATACGATTGATGAAACGTTACAAATTCTATCTGTCCTGCTTGTTTTAATTCATCAAATCTTGTTTTTAGCTCAGAATATTTTTCATCTGAAACATCTTTATATTCGTTGTTATCAATAATGCTCATCGCTTTAAGAACAGTATTATACGTTTTCCCCGTCCCCGGAGGGCCATATAATATTTGATTTAAAGGAATATTCATATTATTAATCTCATCTTTATTAATGCTTTCATTTGTTTTATAATTATCGACCAAGAATTTCTCATAATGATTTAACGGAGTTGAAACCCAACCGCCTGAAATCTGTCCTGTTTTATTTATAATGTCAAAGTTTGGGTCACTTTTTATTGTTTTTATAAAATAATCAAACTCTTTTTTTGTTTGATAAGAGTACATATTAGGATTTAAGGACTTAACTTTTTCATTATTTGAAAGCTCTATAATCTCTTTTAGTTTAGATAAAATATCTTCCGTATATGATGTAAGGGTTGCTTGACTAATCTTTCGATTGTTTTGTAACCAATCTTTAAATAAACGTTTTTGTTCTTCGGTATTTGTATTTGCCATAAAATATTCCTTTTCTTAAAGAATAACACTAAATATAAGTTTAAACATAATTAGTATAATTACTTAATAATATTTAAATAAATTTGCCTTTTAATCCATTCCATAATTACGGAAACCAAGTATTCCTGTTCTGTTTTGGTTAATTCCCTTCCTTTTGGAAATTTGTGCCATTTTTCAATGCAACCTCTGCAACAAGTTGCCGTTGCGTGCTGAGCAATAAATACAGGATGTCCTCGCATAGGTGTTTGTTTGCCGTCATTTACAGGCTCTGCTCCTGCTACTCTGTCCCTTATAAAATCACAGGCATGAGAATATATCTTATCCATACCTTTTTCTTTAATATATTCAAGTTCTTTTGCACTAAGTTTAAATTTTGCCCTGAACTTTGATTTCGCTAAGTTATCTAAAATATCCATACTAATTTATTTTATCAGTGAATTTTTCATATATCAAACTGAATAATTCAGATGATTCATAATCTTTAATTATCCTTCTAAAAATAATGCAAAAATCAATTTTACCAAAATTTTTAAAGACAGTTTATCTTAACGATGAAACCATTCTAAACTACTTTTTTATAATTTTATAAAAAGAAAGTTTTATTTAAAATATTTTTACTATTTTGCCGATGACATTCATGAATAAAACAGCTATATATTCCGAATTAGCTGTTTGGCAAATAATTATGTTATAATAATTTCAATTCAAGCATACCCGTTTTGTATAATTTCAACAAAATATATTAAGTTAAAGGATAAAATCTATGAAGTTTTTTTAATGGGAATATTTATTTTATTTTTTACACTGCTTATAGTAGCAACATGCAAAATCAATGAATTAAAAAACATTCAATATAATCAACCAGAGTATTTAGCTGATAAAAAAATATTAACTATTTATTATTCAAATAACGGTAATACAAAAAATGTTGCACTAAATATAAATTATATTGTTGGCGGTGATATAAAAGAAATTGAATTAGTTGAAAAAAATTACCCGAATAATATTTTTACAATGTCTAAACAAGTAAGAAAGCAAATAAAAGAGGGCGTATTACCCAGAATAAAAGATATTGACATTTCAGATTATGATATTATTTTTGTTGGTTCTCCCATTTGGAATTTTTCAATGTCTTTACCGGTAAAAGCATTTTTAAAAAATAATAATTTTGAAAATAAAACCTTAATTCCGTTTTTTACATACTCGGGAGGAGCGAAAAAAAGCAGAATAGTTAAAGAAATAGAAGAATTAACAAATACAAAAGATATAAAAAAGCCTTTGTTTATGTTTGAAAATAGAATTTGTCTGGAAAAACAACAAATTATAAAATGGATAAATAATATATAAGATGAATTTTCCAAGTTAGTAGCTTAAACTTGCAGGTTCACCTCCGGAAATACATTTTCCAGTGTCATCAATCATTCCCATTTTGTCCAGTTTTTAATAACAGGACTCAGGTATATTATTCCTTATAGAACAACACAGCTTAATGCAGTTATATTTTAATCTTAATCAGTTTTGGATATTTGAATATTTTAAGTTAAAATCACCAAATATACTTTGCCACATAAACAATAATATAATATAATAACAGTGTTTAAGTTTAAAAGGCCTTCAAGTATTATTTGCAAAATTTTAGTAAAGGAATTTTTAATAATGAAAAAAATATATAAAAGTTTGACAATAATTGTAATTATTATTGTTTTTTTATTATTAATTAATTATGGAATATTTTTATTTAATATATTCAAACAAAAAATTAATTTTTCTGAAGCATCTGCTTTAAAAAGAGAAAATTTTTTATTAAAAGATATTATGAACTTCTCTTTTAGAGAACCCAGCGGTTTAAACTATAAAAACAAACATTCAATTATTATTTTTGGCTGCGGATTTGCAGAAGGTGTAGAGTTAGAAGATAATCAAACTTTTGCAAAAAAATTATCGGATTATTTAAAAATTCCTGTATATAATAGAGGAATTGGAGGCGGATATATTCAACATGCCATTTTACAGGTACAAAGCGGGCAAATTAACAATGAAATTAAAAATAGTAATAGCATAATATATGTTATTGACTGTTTAGCCCCATCAGCCAGTAGATTAAAGGTGTATCCCGGCAATTATTTTAGTCCTGAATTTTTATATTCCAAAAAACTATATCCTGTATTGAAAAAAGATAATGATAATACTTTAGTCTTAAAAAGCACAAGATTTCCTTCTATAAGCGGTAATTTTTTAAATAGACTTATTTCAAAATTTTTTAAGGAATTATTATATTCAAATAATATAGATTTGGCACAAAAAGATATTGCTTATAACTTAATTATTTTAAATAAAGAATTAAAAAGAATAAATCCTAATATTAAGTTAGTAGTTTTGGTATATATGGACTCAAGAAATGCTATAAAAACTTTTCATAATTTATTAACAAAAGAAAATATTAAGGTAGTTTATGCAGATGAGTTAACCCGATTAAATACGGAAGAATTATTATCCGATAAATATGTAACACCGATACATAAACATCCGAATGAAACAATATGGAATATTATAACCCCAGCTATTGCCAAGGAATTAATGAACTAGGATATTAACAACTTTTGTATATCCTAATTAATTAGTTTTAAATCATTTGTAAGTATTTTTACAAGTTTGGTCCAAGTTAACTCTGAAGGATGCCCATCATTTGGAATAATATAATCTTCGCTCTCATAGTATTCGGGTAAGTATTCAGCTGTATCGATAACTATAATATCTTCTTGTTGCATTTCTTTCCATCGTGGAGAAGCCATAACTAATTCTGTATCTTTATTATCGTGAAAAGAGATTATAATCATTTTTATATTTGGATTTATAGATTTTAATTCTTTTTGTATTGTTAACAGATGTATTTTCAAATTGTCAAACAAAAAATCTTGAATATACTTGTTTTTACATTTCATCAAAAAACGGGCATAAAAGAGTTTTTGAATGTATTTATACAAATAAGAACCTTCAATAAATGGCAGATGATATTTATGCATAGTTAATTTTACATTGTTTTTGGTCTTTTTTATATCATATTTGGGCCAAATATAATCAGTAAGAAACCCGTTAGAATTGGTATAAATTCTCCAAGCATGTTCTCCAATTAATACATATATTACATAATCACTTTTCTTTATAATATCATCTATTTCATGTGAACGTATTCGCATTAAAGCAAATTGCGGACTTTGCCCCGGACTGGAAAAATTATATACCGGTCGATGCAATTTTTCGGATAACTTATTTCCAAGCGTTTGTTCGGGTTTTAATAAAAATCCATAACCATATGAACAGCCAAAAATCAATATTGCATTTTTATTATATTCTTCGCCCACAGGTTCTCTTATTACATAAATTTCTTTTGAACTTTCATAATCCATAATTACTTTTTTAAAGTATAAGGATTTTTTTGTGGATCAGGTGGGGATTGATAATTTTCTATCTTATTACAAAAAAATTTATAAATCACCCAATTCATCAGAAATAAAAAACCTATAAATATTATAATGTTAAATAAAATAATTAATATTTTTCTATTAATTTTTACAAACCTCTAAATTATTAATTAAATTTTACCTTAATAAAATTATTATAATACAATTTGTTTATAAATAATATATGTAAAAATCATTTTAACAATATTAAGTACAAAATACGGGAGAAATATATTACTGCTGCTTTTGAACTGATTTTTATTCTTTCGGCTATCTATTTGAATTTTTATTCTAAGATAGTGTCTTGCAAATTTATCAAAACTGTTACTTTTGATACAGCCGTCTAACAGATTAAAAATATTGTTAATATTTTTAATGAGTAGAAAAATAAATGTTTGGTATTTAAAAATAGTCTTTTTATTTAGATAAATCAAATATAATCACTATAAAGTTTTCCTTATTCTTTTTAACAGGATATAATTCAAACA
>CANROV010000030.1 GCA_947632315.1 Candidatus Gastranaerophilales bacterium | reverse complement strand
CACATCCCGCCAATATAACCCCTGTTCCTATAAATAAAGGCAATAGTGCTTTTTTGACATTAAATGATGAATCATTGTTTTTATTATTTTTAATACTGACAGGCGAGTCATAATCACTTTCGGTACAAATTAATAATGAATCTTTTATTTCATCAAAAGATATATTGTTTTCATTACCGTTTTTAACGTGATTGTTTATTAACACCCCTTTTAATGTCTTATTTATATCTGCATTTCTTGCATTGTCATGCACATCATCTTTTTTTTGTTTTTTTTGCAGATTCATTTTATTGCTTTTTATTACTTCCGTTATCATTTTCTTCCTGTTTCTTTTCCACTTTCAGTATTTTTAATAAATGTTTTTTTAACTCTTGTGATTTGAACACAGCAAGAGCCTCATCATTCTTATAATTTTCATCTTCTATATCAGGATTAAAGAATAAGAATAACTTCTTGAACTTCTTTTTAACCTCTTCCAATTTGCTTTTAACAAAATTTTTAAAATCACCGATTAATGCAGATAATTTTTCACCTGCCTGATGTATAAAGTTTCTTATATTAGATTCTAAATTAACAAGTTTTTCCAGCAATTTAGGTATTTGTGAAATTAAATTTAAAACAGGCATAATAACCAGAGCAGAGATAACCTGAACAGGTATTTTTAATGCATTTGGCAAAGAATTTTGTATATTTTGAAGATTATTTATTACTTTATCAACAATTTGATTAATTTCTTTTTGAAAATTTTTCAAAGCTTCCATTTGACGTTCAATGCCTTGTTTTGCGTTAGCAAGTCTCAATTCATCGGAGCGCATATTAATGCCTGCGATATAACACTTCATCCAAGACCATTGGTTAGAAGCCATAGGTTTAACATTAGGGGCGTCGCTTGTCTTATGAGATGTTTTTACACCTCCGCCGGAACCTCCTCCGCTGCATATAGGACACGCCGAAGGCGGCAGACCGTGCGGACATAGTCCTGCTTTTAGATTTGGTTGTGTTATTACCGGTGTTGACATAAAAAATCCCTACTTGTTAATTGTAAGGACTCCAAAAATTAATTATTATTCGGATACACAAATAATAATTCATGGAGCATTCCGACTATAACGGTCGTGGTCCGGTTAGGGATTTCCACCCTATTTCCTCGTATTAACTTGAGTTTATATTACCATAGCCTGATTTTAGCGTAAATATTTGATTAAAAAATATTACAAATTAAATCTGAAATGCACTAAATCGCCATCTTGAATAACATAATCCTTACCTTCTAATCTGGTAAGTCCTTTATCTCTTGCGGCAGCATAAGAACCTGCTTCAACAAAATCTTTGTAAGCAGTAACTTCTGCCCGAATAAAACCTTTTTCAAAATCAGTGTGTATTACCCCTGCTGCCTTTGGTGCTTTTGAACCTGATTTTACCGTCCAAGCTCTGACTTCTTTCTCACCTGCAGTTATAAATGTTGTCAGATTCAAAAGCTTATATACTGATTTTATCATTCTCTCAATACCTGAATTTTGAACACCCAAATCAGCCAAATATGCTTTTGCCTCTTCCTCTGATAAATCAACAAGCTCAGCTTCTATTTTTGCTGATATAACAACAACATCAGCCCCATGATTTTTTGCGTATTCTCTTACTTTATCAACATACTGATTCCCTTTTGCCAAATCACTTTCACTGACATTAGCAGCATATATAACCGGTTTTATACACATTAATTGCGAATTTCTTGCAAATTCTAACTCTTCATCTTTAAAATATTGTTCTATGTTAATAAACGAAGCCTCTGATAACAAATCATTTAATTTAGTCAAAACATTATATTCTAAAACAGCCTGCTTATCACCGCTTTTTACTTGTTTGGTAAGACGTTCCAAACGTTTTTCTATTGAAGCCATATCACTTAGGGCAAGTTCGGTATTTATTATTTCAATATCATCAATAGGATTTACTTTCCCTGAAACATGTATTGTATTTTCATCATCAAAACATCTTACCACCTGAATAATAGCATCTACTTCACGGATATTATGTAAAAATTGATTGCCCAGTCCCTCACCTTTGCTTGCACCTTTAACAAGTCCTGCTATATCAACAAATTCAATAGCTGTAGGGATAACAACATTTGTTTTTACCAAATCTTTTAATATATAAAGTCTTTCATCAGGAACATTTACAACTCCAACATTGGGTTCTATTGTACAAAACGGATAATTTTCGCTCTGCGCATTTTTAGATGAAGTCAATGCATTGAATAAAGTTGATTTACCAACGTTAGGAAGTCCTACTATACCTGCTCTTAACATAAATATTCCCTTTCAAATCTCAAGCAAGCATAATACAAAAATATAAAGTTATCAAGAATTATATTTATCCCCTTATTTGAGTATCTTCCAATATTTTAATTTCAAATAAAGTATTAGGAGGAATACTAATAGACCCGCCTTTTGTAAATAACGCAATAACGGGTGCGCAAATTAGATTGGCGGTGTATACGACAGCTCCGCCAACCAACGGTATAAATGATATTATATTTAATATAGGAATTGCAGACATGGCAGAGGATGCCGTTTGAGTACTGCCAAACACTTTTCTTCCCGGTTTGGTAACCTTTACAACATTCTTCCAATACATCCTTTTTCCTTTTATGTTACTGAAAAATACCTTCTTAGAGTTTGCCATGCTGACTTTTGCTTCAATTTGAGATTTTACTCCGTTAAAATACATCTCATCAATAGTGATTACAATCAAACCGCCATTTCCTGTAATTTGCGGGGTGTGAGCATCAAGCACTCTGCCTTTAAAAAGAGTGCCTGAAGGAATAATTGTATTTTCTTTCGTCTGAAATCCGTTAACTGAATAAAATGTAACTTTATTCCCAGGACGTAACCTGTCTGATATTACACTCTTTGATGACAGTTTTATTTTTGTACCGCCTTTTAATGTATATGTTTTCCCCGTTGCCGTTATTTTAACACTCTGTGGTTTTTCTGTTTCGGGTGTGTCTGTCGGTACTACATTCGGCAAAGCAGGAAGTTCCTCTTCGTTTTGTGTTAAATTATAATTTTTTCTTATACTTTCATCAATTGTTGTATCAAAATCAACTGCATAAACACAGCTTATACTATATAATAAAACTATAATTAACGTAAAAATCTTTTTCATAATTTTATTTTATAATTAATTTTTATATTTAGACTCGGTTAAATGAGTGATTATTTCTTTTTTAAATCTTTTTTCTTTTCGGGAAGCAAAGACTGCGCATATTGTGGAGTCAATTCAGAAACAAGATTATCATATTCATTTTTAACAACATTAACTATTGAACCTGTATCATTATATTTTTTATATAATTTATCCAAATAACTGCCTAACTTACCGATAACAAGTCCGGTAGAGAGCGAGAAAATAAGGTTTTTAGCACCTGAAAACATTTTTATTGTTCCGTAAACAAAGGTAGCAAACGTACCGACTAACGGAATACAGGTTGTTAATACGGCGGAAACTTTTTCGTCTTTATTTTCACCCCTGTTTATAGCAAAAGCACTTGCACCTATCGGAAATAATACCGAAAGTACATCAGTTGGAGCAGAGCCTACTTTTAATTCCGCCTGCTTTAAAAAATATTCCCCTGACTCTAAATCCGTTGCTTTCTCCAATCCTTTACTGATTTTTGAGGATAATTTTTTTAATTCTTTATAATTATCATCAGAAATTATTTTTTGTGTCGAATTTTGAAGAGTAGCAGAATTCAATCCTTTTAATATTGTCATTATCTCTTCTAATGCACCTTTTGAAGTCTGGCTGGAGGCTAATACGCTTTCTTTCAATTTTTGCAGATAATTTTTTATTGTTAACATTTCTTCAGCAGAATATTTTAAATTACAAGGTATTTCATTATAAATATCATCAATGGAAGCAAGCAAAGAGTCTGTAATTACTTGGCGTTCCACTACTTCATTTGCACCTGAACAAGCCTTAAATTTTTCAATATTTTCTTTTATTAACGGTATAATTGATAAAGAAGTTTCATCATCCGGTTTTATTAATTCTGTTAAAGAATTAAAAGATTTTTTTAAATTTTCATGAATTGATGAAATATTATTGGTTACCTTTTTCTTTGCCGATGTAATATCGTTTGATAAGATTGTATGAGCTTCTTTTGATACATCTTCCGTCACGTACGTTGAATAATTTTTTAAATTGAATAAAGATTTTTTATTCTTAAAGAATCTGTCTCTTACTTTTTGAGGAATATCTTTAAGCAGAATAGAACGCTTTTGATCTCTTAATTTCCTTGCGCCCAGACTAAAATTCTCATCAAATAATGTCTGGAGTTTTTCCGTACTTTCACCTAATAAATTTATCCACTCAGCAAGAGTATGAGTTTGACCTTTAATTGTAATCTCTTGTAATTTTTGAGCCTCATCCAGTCCATTAATGTTAGTAATATCATAATGTTTTAAAACAGAAGTTAAATCTTTAACTTTAACTTCCACTTTGTCATATTTCTTACCAAGGGTATTATCTACAATCTTCTTAAAAAATTTAGTCGAATTTTCGGCAAATTTTGTTGTAAATTTATTAATTCTAAAAATTTTATCACATAAAGAATCTTTTATTGCGGTAAAGTTAGCAGTAGCATCAAGGCACGCAACAACTTTATTTGTGCCTGTTCTGGCATAATATACAGCCTTTTGTTTTGAAGTTTTTGTATTTACATGTTCATATGACTTAATTTTTTCGTTTAAATATTTTGATATTTTTGACAGTTTTTTTGATGAACCGCCATGTATACCTTTGGCAAAAATTAATCCTAAAATCCCTGCCGTTAATATTGTTGAAGCTATTGTTGAGCCAAATAATATTTTTTTCTTCTTATTAGTTTTTTTATCAGGGCTTATAGATATAACATCACTAGTTTTATCAGTTTTTTGTGTATCAGCAATCGGAAATGCTTGTTCTCCGTCATATTTTGGGAACAAGCTGAATATTTCCGTATTCCTTACCTTACTACTAATGTTATTACTCATAATTAAAATTTATTCTAAGTTTTTTTTGAAAAAATATTTTTTATTTTATTAACAGCACCGCCTATTTTATTTGTAACTTTTGGGAATTTTAGCTTAAATAGACTTAAAGCATTAGCCCCCAAGTCATGAATATATTTAAATAATTTTACTGTATTTTGTCCGAGTTTTGTATTCTTTAAAGTTGTAAATACTTGTTTTATCTTGCCTCTGCCTTTAAACAAAGCAAAACCGCCTGCAATAATTAATCCTGCAGTAATTAACGGATTTATTTTATTTTTATTATTCTTTTTATTTTTTTTGACGGATTTTGTATTATATGAGTCGGAATTAAGCCCCGAATTAGCAATATTCCTTCTGTTTGCCCTACTTTGACGTGCTTTTAGTACATCAGAATATGTTACTTTCGTTTCTATTTTAGTAAAATCAATCATAATTTCACCTTCATCATTCTCATATATATAAAAACAAAAACCGCTAAAAAATTGCATGGTAAAAAATTTATTTACTTATACTCCATATGCAGTATTTTCAGCCAAAATTATTCCTTTTTTTCAAATTTTATAACATTATATAAATGTAGAGGAATAAAATACATGTTTAATGAAATGTTAGAAACTGCATTTGAATCTTTTAAAAAAAATGATTTAAATATATTGGCTCAGAACTGCATGGAAGATGCAAGAAAATATCACGAGCAATACCTTATAAAAGGATGTCGTGAAGATTTAGATAATGCGGTTGATAACTATATTGACGCAATAAAATTTAATCCGAATATATCGGAAGCATACTACAGGCTCGCCTGCTTATTATGGGATAAAGGTGAAATTAATCTTGAATCAGCTATTGAACAGTGCAAATCAGCAATTAATATTTCACCCTCCAATCCAAACGCAAGAATTTATGCAGGGTATTTTTTAGAACTGGCAAAAAAATATGATGACGCTGAAAAAGAATTTAAAAACGCTATTAAACTTAATCCGTTAAATTCAGCTCGTTCCAGAATTTCTCTTGCTTCTATGTATCTTGAAAAAATGCACGAAAATAAAATTAACGCAAAAGATTTTTCTAAAACAATATACTATATGTTATCAGGCGGATTAACAATGGCGCTTGATTATCCTTCCGTAAAAATGCTCTATAAAAATTTCACACAATGTCTGTCGTTAATGTTCTATGATACATTGGGGAATATTTTTGAAAAAACCAAAAATTATCACATGGCAATAAAAGCTTATGATATAGCTGCAAATTCGACGGGAAGAAATGAAATATTTTATAAAAAAATCGGTGATATTAATATTAAAACGGATGAAATTGATACGGCAAAAGATTATTATCTGAAAGCTTTAAAAGCTAATCCTTATAATAAAGAACTGCTTTTAAAACTTGCCGCTAT
This sequence comes from Candidatus Gastranaerophilales bacterium, assembly GCA_947632315.1. Taxonomy (GTDB): domain Bacteria; phylum Cyanobacteriota; class Vampirovibrionia; order Gastranaerophilales; family Gastranaerophilaceae; genus Avigastranaerophilus. The sequence continues at coordinate 8,933 of CANROV010000030.1, read as the reverse complement.
TACTCAAATTCACTATGAAAATGATATAGATACAGCAATTGACTGTTACTCTAAACTTCTTGAATTGGAAGAAAATAATGCAAATATCTACTATGAACTTGGGCATTTATATCTAAAAAAAGAAGATTTTATTAATTCAATTAATGCGTTTAATTTAGCACTTGAAAAAGATTGTGACAACCCATTTTATCACAACGCTATTGCTTATGCGTTAATCAGAGCGGAGCAATATGAAGAAGCTTGTGAACACTATAAAATAGCTATTGATAAAAATCCTGATAATGAATGGACTTCTATAGTCTGCCAAGCCGCAGCTTCTATTTATCATAATGTCTTTGATGATGTAGATACAGCTATGAATTATCTGAAAATGTCAATTATGCTGGATGAAAACAATGATGAAGTTTTCTTGGAGCTTGGTGATATTTATAGTGAATGTGAAGATTTAGACAGCGCAATCAAATCATATTGCGAAGCAATAAAAGTTAATCCTAAAAATCCTTGTGCATATAATAAATGCGCTATGGCTTTATGGCAAAAAGATTATATTGAAGAAGCAATTATTGCTTATCATAAGGCTATTGGTATAGATCCTGATTATTATTCCGCTTATAATAATCTCGGTGTAATTTACCTTGACGGTATTAGAAATCTTAAAGAAGCTAAAAGATTATTTGATATAGCCATTAAATTAAAACCTGATTACGTTATGGCTAATTTCAATCTGGCAAGAGTTTATGAATTATCTGATAAAAAAATTGAAGCGGCAAAACAATATCAAAAAGCACTTGAATTAAATGAATCAAACAATGAGATAGACTCTGAAATTATTGTTAACAAGCTTCATTCATTATTTGAAGTCTAAATAAATCAAACAAAAAACCGTATTAATTCATAAGCACTTAAAAAGTGTTAATAATCATAATGTTCTTTTTTATTCAAATATTCTCTGACAGTATTTAAAGAAGCTTGAATAATTCTTGTAATTCTTGAAGAAGAAAGCCCTATTTGTGCTGCTATTTCTTTTACCTGCATATTTCTGTAGAACCTGTATTCAATAATAGTTCTTTCTTTTTGAGGAAGTTTGGCAATAGCTTCTCTAATAACTTTACCCAACTCTGAAATTTCAGCTTTTTCATCGGGAAGTGCAGCGGGATCTTTAATAAAGTCAAACGGAGAATCATTATCGGAAGCGGCAGCAGCCAAACTATCTATTGATAATATTGTTTCATAAATAGCTTCTCTGACCTTGCCCGGAGTAATAGCATTTTCTTCTGTTTCATCAGTTGTTTCAGAGGTTTCGCTATACTCATCATCAACATTTTTATGTTTTAAAGAATACCATTTATAACGATTTCTAAGCTCATTCCTTATAGCCCATCTGACAGCAGTAGAAATATAAGCATTATTATACCTTGCCAACTGTTCATCGGTCTTATCCTTAATCATAACCTGTATAGCTATAATTCCGATACTGACAAGTTCATCATAATCCACCATATGCGAAGGAATACGCTTATGTTCTACCCTGGCAACTTTTTCGATTATTTCAATGTAATCTTGTATCTTTGCTTGCATTTCTTAAATCTATTTGTCTCTTATTATATTTTACTACCTTTTTGTGTATTTCGCAAATTATAAACAAAAATCAAAATTTCAGCTACTGCTTTATATAATTCGGGAGGAATATACGAATTTACTTCCACCATTCTAAAGATAGCTCTTGCAACAGGAGGATTTTCAATTACCGGAACAGAATGTGCTTTTGCTATTTCAATAATCTTTTTAGCAAATAATTCCGTACCTTTAGCCAGAAGTTTAGGCGATTCCATTTCCTTTGCATCATATTTAATTCCGCACGCAATATGAGTAGGATTTGTAACTATAAAATCACAATCAGGAACAGAATCCATCATTCTTTGCTGTAACATTTGCTGTCTTCTTTGTCGTAATGCAGCTTTTACATTAGGATCACCTTCCGAGTTCTTATATTCATCCTTTACTTCTTTGAATGACATTTTTTGATCCTGTAGGAATTTCCAGCGAACCATACCGTAATCTGCTGCAGCAATAATCAAAAATGCCAAACCCGCCTTCATTACAAACTCTATTATTAATGAGCCAAATTCATTCAGTACGGCAAAGCTGTTATCTATATTAGCTAAACCAATAATTGCAGGTAAATGCGTATTATACACCATCCACCCCACTACGCCCAACAGCACTACTTTTACAATATTTTTTACCAATTCAAAAAGAGTTTTTGGCGACATTATATTTTTAAAATATTTTGATGGATTTAATTTATCCAGTTTTGGCTCTAATGGTTTTGTTGTTACTAAAGGGCCAACTTGAATAAAATCTCCCAATATAGCTACAAATGCAGATACAATTAATATCGGCCCTATTATTAATACCGACGGAATTGCTATTGCCACAAAAAGATGAGTATATCCTATTTCATCCAAATGTTTATCAGGTATCTTATCATATAAATATACAAACAATTGTGATATTTGATTCCATATAAAAGGTGAAAGTTTTAATATTACAAAAAACATTACCAACAGGGCAAGTGCGGTAGAAAAATCCTTTGATTTAACTACTTGTCCTTCTTTTCTGGCTTTTTGAAGTTTTTGATGGCTTGCCTCAAATTGTTTATTTTCGTCACCCATTTATTATTTCCGTGATTAATACGAAATCATTGATATAACATCAATATCTGAAGGAAGATTTTTTCTTCCGTTCAAATCGGTAAGTTCTATGATAAATGCCGCAGCTTTTACATCGGCACCTGCTTTTTGTAATAATCTGCAAGCAGCATTTACCGTTCCGCCTGTCGCAAGTAAATCATCTATGATTATAACTTTTTTACCTGCTTCAATTGCATCTTTATGAATTTCAAGTTTATCAGTTCCGTATTCAAGTGCATATTCTTCGCTTATTGTTTCTGCGGGCAGTTTCCCCGGTTTCCTTATTAGTATACAGCCGGCCCCTATATTATACGCAAGTGCAGAACCAAATATAAAACCTCTTGATTCGACTACCGCAACATAATCTATTCCTTTATTTTTAAACTTTTCAGTTAGAAAGTCTATCATTTCTTTTAACGCTTCTTTATCTTTTATTGCAGTAGTTATATCTCTAAAAACAACCCCTTTTATAGGAAAATCATTTATACTTCTTATTTTTTCTTTTACAAGCTGCATGCCGTTCATTATGTTCTCCTTCTTAACTCCATTTAACATTTTACAATAAATTTTTACCTTTGTATTTCTTCCAGCATTTTTTGTAAAGTATTAACGGGCAGTCCTATTATATTAAAAATATCACCTTTGATTTCTTTTACAAAGTTTTCCGGAAGTTCTTGTATTCCGTATGAACCTGCTTTATCATAAGGACTATATTTTTTTATATAATTTACAATATCTTCTTGAGGCATATTATTAAATGTTACTTCACTTGTTTCAGATTTAATGATTTTTTTATTGGTGTCAGTATCTGAAACATAAACACTTGTTACAACTTTATGAGTTTTACCGTTTAAAGAAGTCAACATGTTTAAAGCGTCATCAAAATCTTTCGGTTTACCAAGAACAATGTTATCTGATATTACAACAGTATCGGCACTTATAATAACAGCACTTTCTTTAATGTCCTTTTCTACCGATTCACCTTTTTTTTGAGCTGCATTTTCCACTAAATCATAACTGAATTCTTTATTAATAATATTTTCATCATAATTTGGACTTAATATATCGAAATCAGTAACAATTTGTGACAATAACATCTTTCTTCGGGGAGATGTTGAGGCAAGTATTATTCTTTTCATTAATTCCTCATACAATAAATGATTAACTAATATTTATTTTGTCTAAAAAATTTCACTCGGTATTACGTACAAGTACAATCATTTTCGATTTGTATCATTTTTACGGCAAAACTTTTTATACAACTTAAATTATAAGTTAATCATTTAAAAAAGAGAACATATATAAAATATTTATTTTTTTCTCGGTCTTGGCGGATTAAAATTCAAACGAAGATATACAACTGATTTAGATGTAACATCCGAACATATACTTTTAAGTTTAGCGTTCATATCAATCATACTTCTCTGCATCATTGCATAATCATTCATAGCAGATAACATTTTTTGAGAATCAACTAATTTAGTTGTATCCGGATTATCCATTTTTAATTTTGCATATTTTCTAACTAATTCTTTGTCTATTTTATCTCTAGCCCCAATAGCCATTATATCCCCCGATATTATGTATTATTCCCCTGTATATCTATAAAAAAAATTGATTCTTTTAAATTGCCTATTATTTTTTTTATGATTAAGTTTTCTTAACATATTTTTCATATATAATAAAATATGAGGTATTAATGTTAATAAACGGAAGTTTTTTATTTGATTTAGTAAGAAATTTATATGCGTTTTATTCTTTTGATTATAAATCGGGACGAATAAAAATGCCTATGCGCTATTTGCTGGAATTAACATATAATTGTAATTTAAAATGTCCGTTTTGTTATATCACTGAAGACAGAAAGAAAAACGAACTTACTACGGAAGAATGGTTTAATATTATTAATCAAATTCCTCCCTTTTCGTTCATTTCAATGGTGGCGGGAGAAGTAATTTTAAAAAAAGATTTTATTAAAATATATGAGAAAGCATCAGAAAAATTCAGAAAAGTTTCTCTTATATCTAACGGTTTAGCACTGAACGAAGAAATTTTAAATTCTTTAATACGAAATAAACTTTTTCTTTTGTCTGTTTCTTTAGACGGTTATGGAATTAATCATGACAATAACAGAAATCATAAAGGACTATGGGATATTGTAATCAAAAATATAGAAAGTTTTAATGAGATGCGAATTAAACACAAGCACACTATGTTAGATATAAAGACTTGTGTACTGGAGAATAATCTCGATGACTTAACCAAGTTATATAAAAAAGCTATGGAATTAAATGCTCAATTTTTTTCTTTAACATTTTTAAGGAAACAGCCTTTAAGACAAAATTCCAAATTATGGGATACATTTTCGGAAGAGTTTTACCAAACGGAATACCCTGTTGAACTATATTTTAATCTTGAACATTTCCTTGAAATATATAAAGAACTGGAAAGCATGTCAAAGAAATCAAAAACGATTTTAAGATATGCACCAAGGTTTAATGCTCAAGGAGATTATAATAAGATAAAAGAATTTTTTACGCAGAAAAATAAAACAATAACAGAACTATATAAACCTTGTAAAATACCAATGACAAGTATTTATATAACTCCCGACGGAAATGTATATCCCTGCCTGTCATATAATATAGGAAGCTTAAAAAACATGCCGTTAAAAGACGTTATAAATACGGATAAATTTAAATGTTTCAGAAAAAAACTGTATCAATCAAAAGTATTTACCGGCTGTCAAATGTGCTGTGATTTAATACCTAAAAACCTATCAAATTAGGAAGTTCATAATAATCTATATTTAAACTTTCCGAAACACCTTTATTTGTTAATTTACCTTTATAAGTATTAACACCTTTTGCAAGTGAATCATCATTTTTAATAGCATTAATAAGTCCTTCGTCAGCTATTTTAAGAACATATTTAACGGTTTCATTTGTCAAAGCCAAAGTAGAAGTTCTTGCTACACTGCCGGGAATATTTGTAACACTGTAGTGAAGTACCCCGTATTTTTCAAAATACGGATTATCAATAGTGGTAATTCTGTCAATAGTTTCAACGATACCTCCCTGATCAATTGAAACATCAACAATTACGGAACCTTTATGCATAGATTTAACCATTTCTTCCGTAATTATACAAGGTGCTTTATGTCCGGGAATTAATACAGCCCCTATAATAACATCCGTATCAGCCACTAATTTTTTTAATATTGAAGGGTTTGAAATATATGTCTTTATATTTATTCCAAACATATCTTCGGCTTTTCTTAATTTTTCAGTACTTATATCGGCAATACTAACATCAGCCCCCATACCAATAGCAATTTTTGCAGCATTTAAGCCTACAGAGCCTGCGCCAACAATAAGGACTTTACCTCTCGGAACACCTGCGACACCGCCTAATAATATTCCTGCCCCGTTATTTCTATTCTCAAGCAGGTTTGCAGCTATCTGTACTGCCATTTTCCCTGCTATTTCACTCATCGGAGTTAACAAAGGAAGCTTTTTATCTTTTGTTTGAATTGTTTCGTATGCTATAGCAGTAACCTTTTTATTAAGCAATTCTTCAGTAAGAACCTTTTCAATTGCGAGGTGAAGATATGTGAATAATATTTGCTCCTTCTTTAAAAATTTATATTCTTGAGGCTGAGGTTCTTTTAAATTTCTGTTAAGCAGAAGCCCATTGACCCGCTGAATATAATCTAACATCAAATCGGAAATATTATAAATTTCTTGAGGCGTATCTAATAATTTTGCACCCTCATTTATATATTCTTCATCAGAGAAACCGCTGTTTATTCCGGCTGATTTTTCAATATATACTTCATGTTTATGATGAACTAATAACCTTACCCCGTCAGGAGTAATAGCAACCCTATCTTCTTTAGTTTTAATTTCTTTTGGAATACCAATAATCATTATTAAACCTCAGATTGTTTAAGTGCCTCATCAATTTCAGCAATTATTAACTTAGCGGCAGCAACAGGATCATGCGCCATTGTAATCGGTCTGCCTATAATCATATAATCAGCTTTTGCCTTTATTGCATCGGAAGGAGATACTATTCTTATTTGATCATTTACTATTGCCCACGTAGGTCTGACTGCAGGACATACAACAATAAATTCATTTCCTAATTCCTGCTTTATACGTTTTGCGTCAGTATCAGGAGCAACTACTCCGTTTAATCCTGCTTCTTTAGCAATTTGTGCTAATTTTAGAACATACGTTGATATATTCATATCAACGCCGAGTTCATTTGTCAAAGTTTTTTGTCCGAAACTTGATAATAATGTAACACCAAGTATTATAGGCGGATTTATATTATTTTTTTTTGCATAATTATTGCAGGCATTTATTGTGTTAATCATCATTTTTGAACCGCCCGGCGCACTGATATTAAAAAAATCTATACCCCGTTTTAACAAGTTTATACTTGTTTGTGCAACTGTATTTGGTATATCAAAAAACTTACAGTCAAAATATACTTTTCCGCCATTTTCTTTAATTACATCTACAGCTTCATATCCGCAAGCTGTAAATAACTGCATTCCTACCTTAAAAAAACCTACATAATCTTTTAATATATCAACATAATGCTTTACTTCTTCAATAGTATCGACATCAAGTGCTAATATTATTCTGTCTTTTGCGCCCAATGGTTTTATATCAATCATTAATGTTATTCCCTACTCCGATTTTGTAATAATATTAACACTACAAACCCAAGTTATCAATACCTTACAGTCCTGCAGCCGCCATTAATTCTTCCTGAGCATAGCAGGCATTAATATACGCCTCAGAAGGCTCTAATCCCTCTTTTATATATTTCTCATACATAGAATCAAAAAGTTTATCACCCAAACTAAGTATTGCAGGTTTTTCTTTTGCCGCTTTTACAGCAGAATCCACACTTAATGAAACATCAGAGCCTTTTCTTGTTCTTATCTGAGATCTGCCAAGAATACCTGTATCGGCAGCATATTCTTTATTCTCTGAGTCATCCGGCTTCTTTACCTCTGTTTTTTCCGCTTCTTTATTTGTTTTTATTTTATCTAATCCAGTTAAATCATAATTATGCATATTGTTATTAATTTCAGTCATTTTTATCTCCGTGTTCATTTATTTAGCATTATGTATCAAAACATGTTACAAAAAATTTTTGCTAGTCTTTTTATAAATATATACTTTTTTTTGATTACCGTTTTTAAAAAATTGTCGTCTAATTCAATAATTATAATGATTTTATGGAATTTAAATTTATGTTAACATTTCTTAATATTTTATGCATTATGTATATATTTTATATGTCAGATGTTTGTATGATTGAATAAATATAACTTTTACAGCAAAATAATATAATGAAAAAGAATTTATTAACGATACTTATAACACTTATAACGACATGCAGCTTATGTTATGCAAAAACAAATGACAAGTTAGATGTTAATTCTGCTGATTTTATGGAAATAAGCAGATATATAGAAACCCTGGAAACGAATGAAAATGAAGTTCAAGAAGAAGAAATAAAAGCAGATGAGATTGATTTTGAAGCAGAAGCAATAAATAATGTTGCACAGCGATATGAAAATAACGCAATAGAATTACAGCTTGATGATATAGATGATGACGCAATTAACACAGTAAACAGTGAACGAATGTTCAAATTACATATAAACGAAACTCAATATAACATTGAAAAAAGTATAAGGAATGAAAATATGATATGGGACAGCTCCAAATCATTTTCACAGGCATTTTTAAATGATTCAAGGCATATGGCTCCCATTCCGGGAGTTATTAACTCACAAGCAATCAACGCAACAGTATCGCCTAACTTATCAGCTTCTTTAGGTCAGACGTTTTTATTTGATTCTCTCGGGCCGTCATTACTTTTTATCAGAACAAACGAATCAACTTATAATACAGGCTCCGTAATTAAATACAAGGGAAATTTCTTAAATATGGCGGCAGGGTCATTTTCTTCTTCATTTAATCATGCGTCATCAGGCGGAGCAATTTTATCAACAAGACCAATTGATTTACCTAAAAACACCGGAAGTATATCTTTTGGAGGCGGGTATTTTGCTAATGAAATGTATAATGATGATAAAACAACCGGCGGAATTTTCAGTGAATACACATTTAAACGGTTAAAATTTAACACTCAGTTAGGACAAAGTAAATTTTCCAACAGTACTGACTGTGATACAAGCATTTACTTTTCTCC
>CANROV010000029.1 GCA_947632315.1 Candidatus Gastranaerophilales bacterium | reverse complement strand
AAAAATATATTAATTGAACTTATTTATATTTAATTCAAAACAGCTAAAAATGTTGTCGTTTCGTATTTTCTAAATAAATTCATTTGGTTTTAAGTGGCTCATACCCGTGAGGTCGAGAGTTCGAGTCTCTCCCCAGCTGTAGATTATCAGAGAGATTGAGAAAAGTACCCCCAGAAGTTTGAGAAAATTCTCAAACTTTTTAAGTTTCGGGGGAAATATTTCAAAACTTACTGATAAAAACTCTTAAATTCCTTGATAATCCATTCTCAAAGTAACTGATACTTTTTTGATAAGTTTCGTATTCTTTTGTGTTCAATTATAAAACACACGTTAAACATATTTTAAACTACATTTAAATAATAAAAATTAACAAATAGCACATTCCGGTATTATAGATTTTGAAGCAAAAAACATTATTTCCGTACCTTTTTTATTTCTACCTTCAGATGCAGAGTATGAAATATTGAATTGCCTAATTTTATCTTCTTTTACAAATTGATATAAATCTATAATCTCAGGAACATTATCGTAACTAACAATCCACTTGCCCTTTAACTTGCGTACGCAATTAGCGATTCTGGCATGATCTCCTGATTTATAATGATTTGTATATAACTGATTACCCTTTCTAAAATAGGGAGGATCTAGATACAATAGGCATTTTTTAAAAGTTTTTTCGTTTTCTTCTAATAATTCAATTGTATCTTTATTATATAACTTTATATATTCTTTAAACTCAGCGATTTTTCTTATTCTTCTTATCAAGTCTTCTTTATTAAATCTTGCGTCAATTTTCCACTTTCCTGTTTGGTTAATTCCACCTATAGGACCGCCTTTTATCACACCTGAGAAGTTACATCTATTGAGGTAGAACGCTGCAAAACCGATTTCCAAATTAGTATACATATCTTGATTTTTATAAATACTTTTTTGTTTTCTCCAGGTAGAGATATTTATTGGTGTGTTTTCTATTTTTTGAATAAACTGTTCAGTATGGTTTAGTATTGAGTCCCAAAAATAATATATTCCATTGTCTTTATCATTTATCCATACTTCTTTTACATAACCTTCAATCAGAAGAGTTAACGCTAATTCTGATCCTCCAGCATATGGTTCAACATACACAGGTAATTTGTCAAAATTTGCTTTAACAAATTGTTTCATAAACTTTGCTATTTTACCTTTGCCTCCAGGATATCTTAAAGGTGAGTATCTCATATTAACACCATATCCTTTCAAATAATGGACGAATATTATCCCAAAATACTTTTAAGGAACTCTCGTCTGGGCTGAATTTAGAATTATGAACATATTGGTTTAATGCTTCTATTTTTACAGGAGATTTTTCATTATCTATGGTTGTTTTTATAGCATTCAATTCTTTGTCTGACAATAAATCATTGCTGTGCATATTTTCTGCAACACAAATTATTCTAGCTCTTAGTTTAAAATTATTAGAATTTTCTCTTTTATCTTTGTAAGTAGGAATATTCTTATCTCCATAATCATCTACTGTAAACTCTAAAAATATTCTTGTCATTATTGCAAACGACTCTTTTTGATTATTATCAGATAAATCTTTCATTTCAAGATAAATATCATTAATTCTTGATTTTGGAATTTTTAATTTAAAATTTGTAGGGAAAAGAGTTGTTCTATCTAATAGTGATTTATTTTCCTTTATTCTAACTTCAGAAGAATTTCTTTCTGTATAATTATCGCTAATTTTATTAGAATTTTTTAATTCATCATTCTTAAAAGATTTATCATTTTCTAATGATTTTTCAATTATATTATCTTCTTCTGTTTTAACAGGACTTTTATTAATTTCAGCCGAATCAAAAAGATTTGTTTGAGGAGAAACGTATCCGTTTTGTGAAAAAACTTCATCAAAATATCCTTGTATTGTATTTTTATTAATATGATGTGCAGTAATTGTGTTTAATGGGTTTAACCATTTTATAAAAGCATCTATTGAATTAGTAAAAACATTCATATTTGATATATCAATTGATAAATTCTTGTTGAAAGAAAAACCCATTTTTATTAATAAATCTTCTCTTCCAAAAAATCTTTCAATTATTGCCGCACGTTTTCCTTCAATTAATAAACTTTTAAATTTATTAGAATACTCTGAATCAATTTGATTGGTAGCTTCCCATAACTTAAACAATCTATATACATTTTTATAATCTTTAATATACTTTAAGTCAGATAATTTTCCACCTTTATTTAGATATTCTTGTATTGCTGCTCCTTGCGCTAACCTAGACCAACTCTTTACTTCTATTTGAGTATGCCTATTAAAGATTTTTTCATTCAATGCTTTTACATCATTGTATATAAGACAATTTACAGAATTTACAAAAAATCGCTCAAACTTTAAATCCGTAAGATACTTTGATGGTTCTGCCAACGCTTTTAAAGCAGCAATTCGCCTATTGCCCTCTTTTACAATATATCTACCATTTTGTTCCAGTACATAACAAAATGAATCTTCAAAAAAATCTTTATTCTCATAAATAGATTTAACTATTTCTAAAGCATTTTCATTTTTTAATAAATAATTTATTATATCATCTTGAGAATGAGAATCATTATAAAGCATTAAAAAACGCGGATTTTGTGTATCTAAATCCAAAAGAGAAATATTAATTTTTTCAGTCTTATAAGCTTTTGTCATACTATAAATTTATCCCATAAAAATGATATATTTTAAATATTATGTATTCTTATGTTAATATGCATTATAATGTGATTTGTGGCAAGCCCAATCGAGCATTTGCTTGATTTAGACATACCATAAAATTTGTTTTAAACTCATTTTTGGTCTCGCTTGGTAAATCTCTGCAATACTGTGTTATACATTGCTTAAATATTTTCTCATCAAGTTTAGACCACTTTTTACAACTTTTTGGTGAAATCCTTTTGATGGTTCTTACATCAGGAGGATTTATTCGACATTCTTGGATCAAATCCTGTTTAATTCTATCTTGCAACATACCTATTTTGGTGAAAATTGGATTATTTGGTTCTAATTCTAATAAATATATAAGAATACGCTTTTCTATTGCATAATAATCAGGATCTGGCAATCTGGTAAATATTGTTTTATCTTCAATCCCTTCAACCTCGTTGTCTTTTACGTCACCGTCCAATACAACAAAAGAATTGCTTTGTTTTATAACAAGTGGAAAATTTTCACATAAATTTATCAAATGATGTTTTGAAGTCCCATTGTTAACTTCATCTGCATCGAGATTATGCTCTATTTTTATTAACCCACAAATTTTTTGTCCGAGAAGCGATTTAAGCATATGTTTGGCAATTTTATCCTCGCAATATACCGTTGCTTTATGTTTTTCTGTTATATCTTCTGGTTTTGAAAGGGTTAGTTCCTGATAAGCCAAAGAATATTCAGGATTTGATATTATAGCATAATTTTTATCACTGCCTGCTTGTGAATAACTAATAAAATTTATCACAATCTCATTTTCTTCTAATTCTTTACCTTTATTAAGGTATATATTTTGAATAATGTGTAGAGAATGCGTTGTAAGGACAACTTGAACATCATTGTCCTGAGCCCATTTATATAAATAATTAATTATATTTACTTGTGCTGATGGATGTAAGCTAGCTTCAATTTCATCAATGCACAATATTCCACCATTTCCGGCACGCTCAAAAGCTACTAATTTATTAAAAATTGAACCAATATTATCTTCTCCTGAGGAAATAGAATTAAAATCATATGTTGCTTTTTCGCCAGCAGGACCAAAGGTTTTCTTTTTCTTATCATCAGATACTGCTAAAAATTTCTCATGATTTGACGATACAAAAACATATCCATAAAACTTTATAAGTTCTTGTTGTTCTTCATCTGTCAACGAAATATTTTCTTTTTCATTTGCACTAGTTTCAACTATTGGATTTAAACGTCCTAAATTATGGAAGGATGTATTAAAAATAAAATTACCATCACCTTTGCCATGACCAGAAACAACAATTCTATGCCTATCTCCAACTACATCAATATTTACAGTTTCTTTTATTTTTTCGTTTTTAGTTGAGGTAAAGCAAACATTATAACTATATTCATCATCATATTTTTTCGATAATTTAAATACATCACCTAAGTTTGTTTTTAATGGAATACCAAAAGCATCTTTGGTGTCATTAGAAAATGGATGCGCAATTAATCCCATTAGAGTAGTTTTCATTGTTCCATTTTTGCCGGATATGAATGTTAAGTGTTTACCTAATTTTATTTCTCTACCAGATAAACTTCTAAATTTTTCAATCTCGATTTTATCAATTTTTGATATTGGAATATCTTTATTACTTTCATAGCCATAATGAGCTCGATTATGATATTCTTGCGTATCATTTTCTATAATTTGAGTTTCCTGCGGCACTATAAACCTCCATGACACATTGTTAATCCCCATAATATTATATCATGCTAATAAATATGAATTATAATATTACACATCCTTGTAGTTTTTAATTTGTCCGTTTTTGACACGTTATTCTTGTATGATACATACAGGAACTGTTAGTATTTTTATGTTAGAATAACTAAAAAAAGAGAGAACAAAATGAAACCAATTGATGACATTGAAGAACAAGAAAAAAATGAAGAAACAACCAAATTAAACTATATTACACCGGCATTAAAGAAAAAATGGTGTAATGAAGGTGATAAAATTGTCATGGAATATTCAAGAAATGACTTTGGTTTAGATGTCAGCGGTTACTATTTTACAGATGGAAGAATTAAAGTAAAAGAAGATGGAAGTGTCGAAAGAGGCAAAAAAAATAAAGTAGATTATTTATTGCTCTGTAAAGGTAATTATCCATTAACTCTTGTCGAAGCAAAAGGATACGATCATGATATAAACGATGGTGTTAGCCAAGCACTTAAGTACGCAAGACTTTTAGATGTTCCATTTGCATATACATCAAATGGAAAATTATTTCATGAAGAAGATATTAAAATGGGAACAAATAGGGAGTTTGCACTAGAAGATTTCCCAACTTCAGATGAATTATGGAATAGATATGTAAAAAATGAAAATTTAACACAAGAACAACAAAAAATAATTTTAAGTCCATATTATACTTTAGGAAATAGAAAACCAAGATATTACCAACGAATTGCAGTTAATAGAGTAATCAAAGCAATTGCAGAAGGTAAAAATAGAGAATTACTTGTTATGGCAACAGGGACAGGTAAAACATTTGTTGCTATGCAAATTATTTACCGATTACATAAAATGGGGTTAAAGAAAAAAATATTATTCCTTGTTGACAGAAATGCTTTAGCAGATCAAACAATGACTGATTTTGTCGCGTTTAATCAAAGCTCAATGGTTAAGATTGGTGAAAAATATTCTTTAAAAAGACAGGAAGACGTAAAGATGCTTTCTGCATATGAAATATTTATATCACTTTATACTCAATTAAAAGGTGGAAAATCAGATGATGAAGAAAGCGAACTTTATTTTGAATCAGATGATACAAAAAATTATTATAAAAATTTACCACCAGATTTCTTTGATTTAATAGTTGTAGATGAATGTCATAGAGGCTCTTTAAATGAAGAAAAAAGTTGGCATGAAATATTAGAATATTTTGGAAGTGCAACTCAGATAGGTTTAACTGCTACTCCAAAAGAAACTTCTTTTGGTTCGAATATTACATATTTTGGAGATCCTATTTTTACATATTCTTTACAACAAGGAATAGAAGATGGCTTTCTTGCTCCATACACAGTTATTGCATATGAACTTGACGTGGATAGAGATGGCTATCAACCAAAACCTGGCGAAAAAGATATTTATGGGAAACCGCTTGAAGATAGGCTTTATACTGCAAAAGAATTTGATAGGAAGTTAATTATAGATGATAGAAGAGAGATAGTTGCACAAAAAATAACAGAATATTTGAAAGAAACAGATAGATTTGCAAAAACAATCGTTTTTTGTGAAACCGAAGAACACGCAGGTGGAATGGTAAATGCGTTAAAAAATTTGAATAGCGATTTGGTTGCAGAAGATAGCAGATATGTAATGCGAATAACAGCCAATGATCAAGAAGGAAAAGATCAGATTAAAAATTTTTCATCTAAATCGCAAAAATATCCGGTAATAGCAGTCACAAGTAAATTACTGTCAACAGGAGTTGATACAAAAACGGTTGAACTTATTGTTCTTGATAAATCCATTGGATCAATGACCGAGTTTAAACAAACTATTGGTAGAGGAACACGTATTGAAGAACACTATGAAGTTGATGGTAAAGAAAAATCTAAAACTCACTTCACAATAATGGATTTCAGAGGAAATTATAGAAATTTTGATGACCCTGATTTTGATGGCACGGTTGAAGTAATTGATGGCAATTCTGCTCCATTACCAAAAAAAGGTGAAACTAAAACAAAAACAGAAAGATTTAGAATCAAAGGAGTTGAAGTAGAAGTCACTGGTAAAATAGTAAGATTTTTGAACGATGATTTAACAACAAATAAAGAACAAACTATTGAAGATTTTGCAAAAAATAATATAAATGAAGCTTATAAAACTTATGATGAGTTTAGATCTGCTTGGTTTAATTCAACAAATAAGACTCAATTTATAAACGAAATTTTAGTAGATCAAAAAATTATACAATTCCTTAAAAAGCAAATCGGTGAAAATGCAGATTGGTATGATCTTATAGCATATTATGGATACGATATTGAAATTCCAGATAAAAAAGAAAGAATTGAAAAATGTCGTCAATTTATTGGAACATTAAATGAAGAGCAGCAAAAAATCGTTACTATTCTTTTGAAATGTTATCTTGATACCGATTTTTATGACTTAAAAACAGTTGCAATATTTGAAGTAGATGCTTTTAGAAGCAATCATTATAGTAAAAAATCAGCAGTAATGGCTATTGGTGGTAAAGAAGAGTACAAAAGAATAATTAATAAAATTGAAGAAATTATGTTTAAGGAGTAATTGATGAACGGTACAGCTCTAATAAAAAAGACAACTAAAATAATGTATGGTGATGCTGGCGTAAGCGGAACAGCACAATATATGTCACAACTGATTTGGATATTATTCCTTAAAGTTTTTGATTATAAAGAAGAAGAATGGGAATTAAATGATGATTATGAACCAGTTATTCCTGAGCCATTTCGATTTAGAGACTGGGCGGCCCCAAAAGACATAAAAAAAAGATTATCTGGAGAAGGTTTAGTCACTTTTGTTAATGATAAATTATTTCCTTTTTTAAAGGGTGAAACCATTGAATATAAAGGAAAGAACTATACATTTGATTCCGATGGAAATAATAATAAGGCGAATACTGTAAAATTATTTATGAATGAAACGTCAAATTATATGAAAGATGGAGTAAAACTTCGTCAAGTAATTGATGAAATAGCAGATATAGATTTTGACGAATATCAAGATAGACACGAATTTAATGAATTTTATGAAACATTTTTACAAGAACTTCAAAAAGGTGGTAAAGCAACAGGTGAATTTTATACTCCTCGTGCATTAACAAGATTTATCACTGAACATGTTGCACCAAAACTTGGAGAAAAAATTGCCGACTTTGCCTGTGGTACAGGAGGTTTTTTAGTTGAAGCAATTACATTACTGCAAAAACAAGTTAAAACAGCGGAAGATACTAAAACAATACAAGATTCCATATATGGAATTGAGTGGAAACAATTGCCATATATGTTGTCATTAACGAATATGTTACTCCACGATATAGATAATCCCAAAATTAATCACGGTGACGGTTTAGCAAAAAATGTATTAGACCTTGATAAAAATGATTACTACGATTGTATCTTAATGAATCCGCCTTTCGGTGGTGATTTTAATAAACAAGATTTAAAAAATTTTCCTGACGATTTAGCATCCGCAGAATCAGCAGATATGTTTTTAGTAAGAATTATATATTCTTTAAAAGAGAATGGAAGATGTGGTTTGGTTCTCCCTGATTCATTATTCATAAGCGATAATAATAACACTAAAAAGGATAGTTTAAAGAGAAAATTACTTGCAGAATGCAATTTGCACACCATTATTAGATTACCAAGTTCAGTATTTGCTCCTTATGCATCTATTCCAACGAACTTACTATTCTTTGATAAATCCGGACCAACTAAAGAAATTTGGTATTATCGTATGGATATGCCGGAAGGAATTAAGCATTTTAATAAAACACACCCCATTACTATTGAAGATATGGATTGTGTTGAACAGTGGTGGAATAATCGTCAAGAAATTAAAGATGAAAAAGAAGATGAATCTATGACCGAAACATGGAAATCTAAAAAATATACTATAAAAGAAATTGAAGATAGAAATTATAATTTAGATTTGTGTAGCTATCCAAATGAAGAAAAAATTGTGCTTTCGCCAGACGAAACAATAAAACAATATAAGGAATATAGAACTTCTATTGAAAATACTCTTAATAAACAATTAGAAAATATCATTAACTTATTAAAAGGTGACGAAACATTAACATCTGCTAATATGTACAATGAAAAAAAAGAAAAGTTTGAAGAATTAAATAAAAATTTCAAAAAAGAAATAGGACAATCAATTATTCAGAGTGCCTTGCAAGGAGAGTTATCAAAACAATTAGAAACAGATTCAAATGTTGAAGATTATATTAAATTGTCAAAAAGTATAAAAAATGAAAGAAAAGAAAAAAATCTTCTAAATAATACTAAAACCACCCAAGAAGTTATAGATGAAGGGCTTTTTGATATTCCTGACACATGGAGATGGGTTAGATTTGGCGATATTGTTGATTTCAGAATGGGAAAAACTCCGGACAAAACGGACATTAAGTCCTATGGCAATGACTATCCCTGGGTAAAAATTGGTGATATAGAAAATGATGGAACAGTAACTTCAACATCAGTAAAAATTTCTGAATATGGATTTAAAAATACTTTTTCGGAAAAAATTTCACCAAAAGGTACTCTTATAATGAGTTTTAAATTGACAATAGGAAAAGTCGCAATACTTGATATTGATGCGTTACACAATGAAGCAATTATATCAATATTTCCTTTTGTAGAAAAAGACAATATAACAAGAGATTATTTATTTAAAGTATTACCTTATATATCGCAATCAGGTGATTTTAAATCAGCAATAAAAGGAAAAACTTTAAATGCAAATAGTTTAACTAATTTATTAGTTCCGCTTCCACCAATAGAAGAACAGAAAAGAATTGTTGAAAAATTAGATAAAATAATGCCATTAGTCAATGATTTAGTGGTTCAGTAAAATAATATGCAAGATTCAATTTTACAATTAAAAAAGAATAAAAAAATTAATATATTTGGGACGAATTATAAATTAATATCCAAAAAAGGTATTGATAGAAATTCAATTCAAATTGTAGATGATAATGTTGTTATGAATTTAAAAGATAATTGTACTGAAAAACAATATGCTAATCTTGTAAAAAATTGGTACAGAAATATTTTAAGAGATGAAATAGATATAATTTTACCGAATCTTGAAAGGAAAACAAATATACATTGTTCTACATACGGCACGAGAAATATGCTTACTCGTTGGGGTAGTTGTAGTATAAAAAGCAAAAAAATATGGTTAAACCTTCAACTCGTACAAAAACCTAAAAAGTGTTTAGAATACGTTATTTTACACGAATTATTACATACAAAATTTCCTAAACATTCACAAGAATTTAGAGACTTACAAGAACAATTTATGCCAAATTGGAAAGAATGTCACTCCCTTTTAAATAATTAATTATATTTGTGTTTATATGTAAAAATTTAAAATAAAACTGGCTTTTCTATATACTTCCAGGTATTGTGTTTTCTGATATGAGGAGGATTAAGTATGGAAAAAACAGGATTGAACATTACTCCAAAGGAGTTTAAGCAACTGAGCAAGTGGTCGGAGAATATTTATAACACAGCGGTTGTTATTGATTATTTTGTTGCTAATCAACCAGATATTGAAGAATGTTATAATCTTGCGCGAGTTATTAAACATTTGCGAAATGAGGCAGATGTGCTAAACGCATTTTTTATCGAACACGAAAAAGATATCGAAAATTTAAATACCGTTTAAAAGGTGTTTAATCGGCGTTCAAATCATGTTCACAAAATTCTTCATGAGTTATGCCGAGAATTTGTTCCTCAATTTCTCGTATAACATCCGGTGTTAAGCCTTTCGGCTTTTCCTCTTTAGGTATTTGTTTTTCACTTATCACTTCATCCTCATAAGCTTTAACCGGACCAATCAATTTTAGCATTCTAGTAACAGCATAATACCTTGCAGGCTCGACTTTACCGTTATTCCCCATATCCTTTTCGATAGAATTTATCAAACTTCGGGTAAAATTATATAAATCAGAATGCAATGTCGTTTTAGTCCGAATATATTCAGCTCTTTTGGTTTCCCAATTATCAGACTTTTTCCATCGGCGGAGCGTTCTTTCGTTCAAATGAAGCTGCCTTGCAATATCTTCTAACGACATAAATTTTTCAGCATAAAGTTTAAAGGCATCTTGTGCCAATGTTTGTTTTTTCATAGTTAACCTCGGGGTAAAAAATTTTGGCGTACACACAGGATAACTCTGTTTCGCACAAACATCAAGTCCCAAATGTGTCTGAATGATACGTTTTCTGGATTTTAAGTTGATGTTTGCTTCTGAAAGAGCGATGAATGGTGTAGCTTGAAAGGAGTATACTATGATTGAAATCGGTAAAAAATACAGATTAAAAAAGCTCAAAGGTTGGTTTGAAAAAGATAGCGAAGAATTTACAGTTGTTTGTTTCGGCGAACACAATATTGTTGGCTGCGTCGCACCGGATGGTGAAAGATATGTATTTGATAAAGATTTTTTGATTGATCCTGACAAGCCGGATGAGATATACGCAGATATTACAATAACAAAAGGATAAATTATGATTGAAAAAGATTATATGCTATACGGAACAAAGATTTTGAACTTAAAAACACAAGAAATTGGGCTGCTGATCTGTTTATGGGAGAACAAGTTTGCCGATAAAACAGTAGATTTCGCGACCTGTGTTGATAAAACCGGCAAACGCTACAATATTGAACTTGATAATATAAGAGGGGTTGAAGATGATTTTGAAAAATAAATTAACCAAAGAGACATTGGACATTCCATATTCTGAATTTAGAATAAGATTTGCAAAAGAAATTCAGGATGCATTTGAAAGTTATCGCAAAACACAATTAAATAAATATTCTTGGAACTTCAAAGACGATAATTCTTTGGAGTTTAATTTCTACTTCCAACTCCAATGGAATTTTAATCAATTTGGAAATTCAGTTTGGTATATTGAAAGAATGTGATTATATCTAATTTTTAAAATAATTTAATCAAACCATTCAATTTCATTTTTTGCAGGGGTTTTATCTGTTTGAACTGTCCATTTTATATTATGACATTCTTTCAGCTTGTTTTCGCAATACTCAATAAACTTTTTGATTTTTTCTTCTTTTGTTACTTTTGCAGCTTTCATTTGCTGATATAATTTTTTCTTAGCTTGTGCGTATTTCCCAAAGCAACAGTTTTCATGTTCAAGTGGATTAGAACCATCTGTTTTGTTTAAATTTTCACAATCATAGGAATGACAAAATCTAACTTTTTTATTAAATTTTTTATTGCCACTAATGTGCTCAAATTCATTTGGTTTTCCACAATGATGACATTGTTTATAAATCTGTTTATACTCTATTTCGCTTATATCAAAGAAGTTTAAGTCTGCTATATTTACTAATAACCAATCTAGTGCATTAGGAAGATTATTAATTTCAAAATTTACTTTAAATAAAACCGGTGCATCTTTTGATATAAAATTTTTATAATAATAAACAAATCTTTTTAACAACAAATCCATAGCATCTGGTGGTAAACAATCTAAATTTTGCAAATTTTCGTCAAGCTCAGAAATATCAATATCATTGTAATCAAGTATTTCTTTAGCATTTTGAGCTAAATTAAAATTCTGAAATTCTTCTATATCTTTTTTCTTTTCTTTTAACCAATCAAGAAAAGGTTCTTTTAAAAAATCAAAATTATTCATAATATGTTCTTAAAAATATTACATTCCATTACATATTTTAATATGTAATAATAAAAATGTAAATAAAAAGGAGATAAAAATGAAAAAATTTTTAATTAAAACGCTGAAATTTCAAAAACTACCATTTTCAGATTTATTTTTTAAAGATAATGTTTTATTAACTCTTGTAATATCTAATAAGCACAACAGAATGTTTAAAATAGAAAAACCACAAATTTCTGATGACTATATTAAAAATTTTGAAGATTTTTTTTATAGTAATTGATACCGGAATGCAAAATTCTTTTATACTGTTAGATAAGAATGATTATTTGTTTCTTCAAAATACTAATGGTGATGCAAATATCCGTTCAAAAATGATTCTCAGATACAGTATTTTCCCAGCTATTGATGAAGAGGTTACTCCAACAGCCATAATTGAAAACAAACTATTTGTATCGGAAACACTAAGAATTCCACTACTCGAAAAAGAAGATATAAAATCAATAATAGAAGATAGACTTACAATAAATTTATAAGGAGACATTTTATGAATATAAGACACAATTGGACAAAACAAGACGATTATTATGTTTATTGTTTGTATGTTTTAAAAATTACAGACACTCAAAAATTGGAAAAAGTTGCACAGGATATTGGTTGCAAGCTAGGAAGCCTAAAAATGAGAATTAAAAACTTTGAATACATTGATACAAAAACTACAGGATTATCTAACTATGGAAAAATTTCAGAAGAAGTGTACCGGGAGTTAAAAAATAATTTACAAAAAGAACAATATGTTATTAGTGAATTTAAGAATAAATTTAGATTTTGATTGTCATAAAAGACTCGCTTTCTGCACCCAATAATTTGGGTGCTTCTTTATTTTATTATCTTAAATCCATCTTCTAATTTCTGCTGTATTAAGAATTCAAACCTCATTTTAAAATCATTAATATAATGCCAGGCGAGGTTTTTATAGATAATATTTAGTATATTCAAGCTCTTTTGTTCTGAGTTTAAATCTGCTCCTGAATTTTGATTTTGCTAATTTGTCTAAAATATCCATTTTATATCTATTACTTGTACTGATATGGTGTTATATGTCGCAACATGCTCGTTTTATTGAAAATTACTCCATTTTTTATTTTTTATTAGAGTTTCTAAATCATTAATATCTTTTACTTTTTCGTCAAAATTAAAATATATTTTGCTTCCAAACATTCCGCCTCTTGAATCTTTATTAAAGTTGATATTTTCTTTGAAATCACTAAGTAAAAACATTTGAACCCCATCATCCCAACAATACTTACTTTTTTCTGTTGCTTCTTTAATAATATCTTCTTCTTTGTAATTATCACTATCAAACCACGATATACTTATATTTTTTTTAGCTTTTGAATCATACATGCAAACAGCTTTTATTTCTGCTATACAATTTACGTTTTTATTTTCATAAATACCAAAATATTTTGAACGAGCGTGTTTATATGCACCTTTTGCCTCTGGGCAAAGATATAACTTTCTGTTAATTACATCGTTTTTCGAAACTGCACAATTTACAACGTCTAATCTATATTTCCAGGTCGGTAAAAGATTATTCTCATCCAAAAATTGTTCGTATTCTTTAATTATATTGTGAAGAGTTTCTGATTTAATTCTGTCAGAAATATTTTCTAGTGCATATTTTAATTGTTCAAATTCAACTTTTGTAATAATTAAATCTTTTTCGTCCTTATATTTTTCTTTTATTGCATCAAAAGCTTTTGATTCTTCTTTTAAACCATCAAAATTTGCAAGTGCAATAAATATTTTCTGTCCATTAAAATTCAAAAGATTTTCAATATGGCGCTCTAATTGATCATTATAAAACCAATCAGTAGTTTTGGTTTCAATAAAAATTTGAAACGGTAATTGCTGAATCACTCCGTCAATTATAGAATTCCCTCTTTCGCAACTATATCCAACTTGTTGTAAGAAATTTACTCCTATATTTATATTCCGTCCTTCATCTGCTAATAAATCAATTATAAATGACTGAAATAAATTCGGACTTTCATTATAAATTTGCCTTAGAACTAATAATGTGTAATTTGTAACCTTGTTTTCTTTTTGTTCATATTGTGGGAAAAAACTTACTTCTGTCATAATCAAGCTCCTTTATATTTAGTATATCATAATCTAAAGGTATGCCAGATATGGATCTAGTAAACTATTAACTCAATATTCTTTTATAAATTTCAATAATTGCATCATTTATGTCAATAAAAATTACCTTTTCAAAACAATCGCATTTAGTTATAAACTCACTAACTGCATCTGTTGCTATTTTGCATGCTTCTTCTAACGGGAAATGATAAATTCCACAAGATATAGATGGAAAAGCTAGCGTTTTGATTCCATTTTCTTTTGCAAGATTTAAAGCCGTTTCATAACATGATTTTAAAAGTTCTCTCTCTTTTTTATTGCCGCCATGCCAGACGGGACCGACAGTATGTATTACATATTTTGCCGGCAGATTATAACCTTTTGTAATTTTTGACTGTCCCGTTTTGCAGCCGTTTAAAGTTCTGCATTCTTCTACAAGTTCTTTACCTGCAGCACGATGAATAGCACCATCTACTCCGCCTCCACCTAATAAACTTGTGTTTGCGGCATTAACTATTGCATCAACTTTTAACTTTGTTATATCACCTTTTAAAACCTGAATTTCAGTCATTTAACTATCCCATTTATAAACTATATTGTTATATCAAAAATTGACAAAAGAAGCCTTAGTTCTTCAATATCCTTAGCCTTCTTTAAAATATATTCTTTTGATAAATTTTCTTTGTAGAATTCAGCTTCATCCTTTTTGCCAAATATCCCTTT
This sequence comes from Candidatus Gastranaerophilales bacterium, assembly GCA_947632315.1. Lineage (GTDB taxonomy): Bacteria > Cyanobacteriota > Vampirovibrionia > Gastranaerophilales > Gastranaerophilaceae > Avigastranaerophilus. Next base: position 675 of record CANROV010000029.1, on the reverse strand, counting down.
TAATGCTGATTTAATCATCTTTTTATTTTTGTCTAAATTATCTTCATCAAATAAAGGTTCTTTAAATTTCGGTATCTTGTGTTCGAAAAGTCTGATTAAAAGACCTTCAATACTCAAAGGATTCGAGACTATGATTGTTGGTTTCCGATTTTCTATGTTTAAATTTTGTAATTCTTTATCTGAAACACTAGCACCAATAGTAACTTTCCATCTTTTACCTAATTCACTTTTCCAATCCGTATCAAGTTTGTCATCTTCATCAAACCAAGCATATATTTTATCAAACCCTGGTGCTTTTAATGCCCTGGCTAAAATGGCATTTGAGGTTCCACCTAAATCAGGGTGAATATTTAAATTAATTCTTTTTTCAGAATCAAAAATGCTTTGTAGAAAATATAGAAAAGTCCTTTCTCGTTTTCCTTCCAGAGCTATAAAAACTGATTGTTTTTTGTTTCTTTTCTTTTTTGCCATTCCCTACAAATCCCCAATTCTTGGTGTTGCACCATAAGTGCCGGATAAATATTTTTCAAAGAAGTTTTCAGTATTCCTTACTCCCTCAATTTCATCAAGTCTATAAACTTCTGTGTTTAAATAATCTTCTTTTTCGCATAAGAATATCTGTTTTTTATCTCTATCATTCAAAAATAAAGGTTGATGAGTTGAGAAAAATAACTG